>JBCBTA010000203.1:0-6248 GCA_039818905.1 Planctomycetota bacterium | reverse complement strand
GTCGCAAGGCTAAAACTCAAAGTAATTGACGGGGGCTCACACAAGCGGTGGAGCATGTTGCTTAATTCGAGGCAACTCTAAGAACAATACCTGGGTTAGACATGCATGAATTAACCCTGTGAAAGCAGGGCTAACCCGCAAGGGTGGAGCATGCACAGGTGCTGCATGGCTGTCGTCAGCTCGTGCTGTGAAGTGTCGGGTTAAGTCCCTTAATGAGCGCAACCCTTGTCGCTAGTTGCCAGCGCGTAATGGCGGGGACTCTAGCGAGACTGCCGGTGTCAAACCGGAGGAAGGTGGGGATGACGTCAAGTCCTCATGGCCCTTATGCCCGGGGTGGCAAACGTGCTACAATGGCATGTACAAAGCGACGCGAGGCCGCGAGGCGGAGCAAATCGCAAAAAGCATGCCCCAGTTCGGATTGCAGTCTGCAACTCGACTGCATGAAGTTGGAATCGCTAGTAATCGCGGATCAGCCATGCCGCGGTGAATACGTTCCTGAGCCTTGTACACACCGCCCGTCACGTCATGGAAGCTGGGAGCGCCCGAAGTCGCCGCGATTCAGCGGTGCCCACGGCGAGCTCGGTGACTGGGACGAAGTCGTAACAAGGTAGCCGTAGGAGAACCTGCGGCTGGATCACCTCCTTTCTAAGGGATTTCCTTAGACCGGCTCGTGCCCGCGTGAAATCACTCACGTGGGACGGAGAGCGATCTCCGGCCGGACTAAGTCAGCGTGTTCTCGTTCGCGGTTCGACATCTCTTCGGAGGCGTCGGATTGTCGGCCTGAAAAGGGCCTCGCGAATAGGCGTGTGGCGACACATGCTGAAAGGCCTTCCGAAACTGTTTGCAATACATCCAGCAACCCCGTCCGGTCACCCGGGCGGGGTTGTTGCGTTTCTGGTGGGAGGTCCATCGATGGAGCGGGCGATTGGCTCGCTCAATCTCCGCCAACGCGGTGGGGGCGATGCAACTGGTTAGTTCAGTTGCCCGCGGCCACCCCATCCGGGCGGATCATCCCCCGAGGACCCGATCCGGTCGACGGCGCAACGTTGCTGAAACGAGCGCTCACGTCGAGCACTTGGTCGGGTTGAATGCGCATCAGCCTGACGGACTGCACCGTGGGCTTGAAGGTGAAGTTCAGGAGCTCGTCCTCCGCCATGTTGTCCGGCAGCTCCACCGACCATTGTGCCGACATCCAATCGACGTCACTGCGTGCGAAGTTGACAGTCCCCACGGGTTCGGAGGGCTCTCCCGGACGTCCGACGAGGACGCTCCACGCGATCGCGACGGGAGTGCCATGGATCTCGACCGTCAGCAACACCCCATGTCGGCGCAGTTGCATTGATTCGAGAATGGACCGCGAGAGGTCCTCGTCCTGGTGGAGGGCAAGGAGCGACTCACCGGGTGCAACGAGCACGACCTCGATGGGGAGCTCCACCTCCCACGAGGCGATCGGCTCGCCCTTGTAGCCGAACGACTTGGGCGGTATCACGGATACTTTGCACAGGGCTATGAACACGTGGGCTCCGTGCGATCCGATGACCCGAACGTCGGCCCGTCGCGCCATCGATACAAAGCCGTTGGTGTACTGCGTGTGGCGCCATTCATCGCGCTGTCGTACTTCAACAGACCGAAGAGTGTCCGATCGGACACTGATGAGTGATACCGAGAGATGGATAAGTTCGGGGCCGCGGTTGAGTGCCTGGCCGGTCAGGTGGAGGGGAACCCACTCGCCGTCATACCTCTTCGGATAGCTCTCGGCCCTGATGTCATATGCACCCTCGGCATAGCGACGATACAAATCGCTCGTGAAAGCGCCGGACCCGTAGGCTTCGAGAACAAATGGGTCCCAGTCTTTCAACCACGCCCGCTCAGGCGCTTGCTGCCACTCGAGCGCATTGCCGAGTACATCGAAGAGGGACGTATCCGATCCGGTGAACACGCCGGAGGTGCTCCACCAGCGTCGCTGGAGTTCGGCGAGGGCGGGTTGGACAGAGCGCGGTGAGCTGTGGCCGGTGCGCCAGACCAGAATCCAGTCCGGCATCAGCTTGGTGATGGGGTCGTTGCCGGCGGGGATCAGGAAGGGTGAGGCGAGCAGTGCACCGAGCAGGAAGACGAATGCGCCGAGTGATGCGCGGGGCCAATGCCTCTTGCGTACGCCGCGACGTATGGCTGTGGGGGCGTGCAGTGCGGCACCGCACTCAGGACAGGTCTGCGATTCCGGGTAGATGCCTTCAAGATCGAAGCGGCATCCGGCGCACGTCGGATGATCGTGAAGTTCGCGCCCTATGACACCTCGGATCCCCAGGAAGAGTCCGACGAGGCAGAGAGCCGCGGCGATGACCGAGAGTAGGATCGCCATGGACAGAGCATGACACGCGGGGTGAGGGTGATCAAACTGGGCGATTGAGAACGAAGCGGAGGTTCTATGCGCATTCTCCTTGGCAGCGGTGGGTTTCGAACGGCGGAGCGGATTGCAACCTTGCAGACCGCGCTGCGGGCGCACTTTGGTGGTGCCGGGCGGCTGCTGTTCGTGCCGTATGCGCTGGCGGACCACGATGGGTACGTGCGCTTCCTGACGGAGAAGGGGCTCGCGGCGGGGTACGAGCTCGTCGGCATTCACACGCAGCCGGATCCTGTGCGCGCGGTTGATGAGGCGGAGGGGATCTACGTCGGGGGCGGCAATACATTCCGCCTGATTGATGCGCTGCATCGGCTCGGGCTGATCGACGCGATCCGTGCGCGGGTGCGCAGTGGCGTGCCGTACTTTGGTGTCAGCGCCGGGGCCAACGTGGCGTGTCCGACGATGATGACAACCAATGACATGCCCATCGTGCAGCCGCCGTCGTTCGAGGCGCTGGGGCTGGTGCCCTTCCAGGTGAACGCGCACTACTTCACCGGCAATACGCACGTGCGGCATGCCGACGGGTCGTACGAGGAGCACTTTGGCGAGACGCGGGACGAGCGGATCGAGCAGCTGCACGAACACATCGATTCGCCGGTGGTCGGCCTCTGGGAAGGGGGCCTGATCCGGTGCGAGAACGGAGCATTCCATCTCGAGGCGGCGGGGGCCCGGATCTTCCGGCGGGGGCTGGATCCGGTCGATGTGGACCCCCCGGCGGAGCTTGGCCCGGCTTTGGGGCCGCTCACCTGAGCGTTCTAGGGCGGTTCTCGGAACCTGAATCGGCATTCAGAGCGAATCGAGGGTGACCGATCTCAGCCGGGAGCTCCCCAGCGCCCGGATTGGGGGCATGGTTCTACAGTTCGCGGTTCGGGAGAGTGGAGAGTTCGCGCGTGGGGCATCGCTCTGACCTGCGATTGGTGACCGGCCTGCTATGCGTGATCGGTGCGCCGATGCTTCCCGCGGCCTGGGCCACACCCCCGGTCTTCAACGCCGCGGAGGTGGCGCCCTTCTTCGAGGCGATGGTGACGCGCCGCGTCTCGATCGACTCCGTGGGCGACTCGAATCATCACGGCGTGCTGCAGAGCGGCAACCCGGCTCGTGGGTACTACGAGGCGCTGGGTGAGGTGCTCGTGAATCGTGGGTTCACGTGGTACGGCCCGGCGGGCCAGTCCTGCGGCCGCGGCACAAAGATGGCCTTCGGGGCTGCACCGACCAAGGGTGTGCAGGAGGCGACGGCATCGCAGCTGCCCGCCGGACTGCAGACGCTGATGGACGACACCTCGAAGGCGACGGCATTGCGGAGCACACTCGCCGACCCGTTCGGTGGCGCGGGACCAAGCCGCGGCATCGAGGTGACGCGATCGGGCTTCTTCGATGTCGGTGCGTCGTACACCGCGACCGGTCTCTTCGGCGGTTACCCGCTGGGACAAGGCGGCGGCGATTTCAGCTATGCAATCTACGAGGACACCAGTGGGCCGGTGGTGACGTCGTCGCCACTGATCTCGAATGAGCTCGGCGCGTGGGCGGTGCTGTCGCCGGCACCGGTGACGGGCGTGCTCGCAACGGGCGTGAGTTCGCTGCGCGTCGGGCACAGCGCATCGACGCCGGATCACGTGGCGTTCTACATGGGGATGTCGCGCGACGATCTGACCGAGGGATTCACCCTTTCGACCTTCTGGGCCGAGGGCGGCGCCGGTGTCAGCACACAGGGCGGGGCGGGCCAGTCGTGGACCGACTTCCTGACGGGCGTGTCCTTGCCTGCGCTCGAGCTGTATCTGCGCGCGTTGGTGGAGCATCAGAACGACACGCACAAGCTGCTGCTGCTCAACGTACCGATCGGGATGAACGATCGGACGACGGATCCGGCGGTCTGGGAGGCCGATCTCACGACGTGCCTCTCGACGTACGAGTCGGCGTTCACCTCGATGCTGGCATCGCAGGGCTGGACGGGCGAGTTGTATGTGCTGCTGTGGCCGGGGCCGCACGAGCGGCTGGTCGATGGGGCGTACATCTTCGATCTGCGCGACCGGGCCCGCACAGTGGCATCCAACCGGGTGCGTACGGCGGTGATCGATACCGGCCTGCTCGGAGTCAACCCCACGTGGCTGATGAACGAGCCGGGGCTGTCCTTCGCGGGCACGGCCAGCGCGGCTCACCTTCGCAATGAAGGCTACTACGCGGTGATCTGGGTCGGTATCGAGGCTCTGCTCGAGGCCATCGGGCTTGAGTGCCTGGATGTGGTCGGCGGCGTGTGTCCGAACACCGTGCCGCCGGCGGCGTGCAACGTCGATATCGACAACGATGGTGCGCAGACGATCGAGGATCTCTACGCAGCTCACCAGATCGGCGCGGATCACAACTGCGACAGCGCGCTCGACGCGCTGGACCAGGCCTCCGTCGCACGCGCGCTTCGAGCCGCGGAGTGGACGGACGTCAGTGCCGGGCGCTGATCATCAACCGGGAATCGGCAGCAGGTCATCGGTGGTGACCTCCGTGGGGAGATCGTCGAGGGGTGTCGCCGCATCGAGGGTGTAGTCACCGACGCGCGTGCGCACCAGGCGGGTGAGCATGCCGCCGGTGCTGAGTGTGGTGCCGAGATCGCGCGCGATGGATCGGATGTAGGTTCCCTTGCCGCAGGTGATGGCGAGTGTGAGTGAGGGCCAGTCGTAGCCGCGGATCGTGATGTCGTGGATGTGGACGGTCTTGGGCTGGATTTCGGGCGTGTGCCCCTTGCGCGCGAGGTCATAGGCACGGCGGCCACCGACCTTGACGGCGCTGAAGGCAGGCGGGGTCTGCCGGATCGCGCCCGTGAAGTGCTCGACGAGGGTGGTTTCGATGGTCGTGCGGGTGGGGGGCGTGGGGACGTCGATGGGGGTGCGGTCCCCTTCGAGGTCGTCCGTGGTGGAGAAGGCACTGAGGTCGATGGTGGTGTCGTAGGCCTTCTCGGTGCCCATGATGCGATCGATGGCTTTGGTGGCTTTGCCGAGGCAGAGGACCAGAACGCCGGTGGCCAGGGGGTCGAGGGTGCCGGCGTGGCCGACCTTGGCACCTCCGGTGACCCGGCGCACAACGCGGCAGACGGCCAAGAGGGTGTTCGAGCGGCTGCGCGACGAGCACGGGTTCAGGGGCGGTTACACAATCATCAAGAACTACATGCGGGAGCGGGAGCGCCGCGGGCGGGAGATGTTCGTACCGCTGTCACATCCGCCTGGACATGCGCAGGCCGACTTTGGCGAGGCGACAGTCATTATCGGGGGAGTGGAGCAAAAGGCGCATTTCTTTGTCATGGACCTGCCCCACAGCGAT
Source organism: Planctomycetota bacterium (assembly GCA_039818905.1). Lineage (GTDB taxonomy): Bacteria > Planctomycetota > Phycisphaerae > Phycisphaerales > UBA1924 > JBCBTA01. Next base: position 541 of record JBCBTA010000203.1, on the reverse strand, counting down.
GCCTGCTTCGTGCGGGCCTATCCGGCGGCGACGGCCGAGGCCTGGGTGGACGGTCACGTCCACGCGTTCGCCTTCTTCGGCCGGGCGCCGCTGTCAGTGCTCTACGACAACGACCGCTGCCTGGTGTCGAAGATCCTGCCCGACGGGACGCGTCTTCGGGCCAGGCTCTTCAACGGGTTCCTGTCGCATGACGTGTTGCGCGATCGCTACGGGCGGCCGGGCAAGGGCAACGACAAGGGCGCCGCGGAGGGGTTGGTCGGCTATGCGCGGCGCAACTTCATGGTTCCGGTCCCGCGGTTCGCGACCTGGGACGCGTTCAACGACCGCCTGGAGGCGCAGTGCCGCAAGCGTCAGGCCGATGTTCTGCGGGGCCATGCGCAGACCATCGGGGAGCGGCTGACGCGCGACCTGGCCGTGATGGCCGATCCGCCGGCGGCGCCGTTCGACGCCTGCGATCAGGCCACGGGGCGGGTCAGCTCCCAGTCGCTGGTGCGCTACAAGACCAATGACTACTCGGTCCCCGTGGCCTACGGCCATCGCG
>JBCBTA010000202.1:0-6255 GCA_039818905.1 Planctomycetota bacterium | reverse complement strand
CGACGCCCTCGACCCCCGGCATGCCCGGGGTGTGGTGCTTGGCGAGCTCCCTTTCGGGCTCGCCCTCCCACGACCACGGGCGTTCGCCGATCTCGCACTTCTCGACGTTGGCCGCGTAGCCGGTGCTGGGGCAGAAGAGGATGGTGTCCTCGCCGGCCTCGCAGTTGACCATGAACTCATGCGACGCGCTGCCGCCGATCGGGCCCGACTCCGCCTCGACGATGGAGAAGTCCAGGCCGCAGCGCGTGAAGATGTTCTCGTACGCGCGGTACATGGCGTCGTACTGCTCGTTGAGACCGCCGGGGCCTTCGATGTGCATGGTGAAGGAGTAAGCGTCCTTCATCAGGAACTCGCGGCAGCGGAGCAAGCCGGCACGGGGGCGGAACTCGTCGCGAAACTTGGTTTGGATCTGGTAGAGGTTGAGCGGCAGCTGCTTGTAGCTGCTGACCGTGCCGCGCATCAGGTCGGTGATAACCTCCTCGTGCGTCGGGCCGAGTGCATTCTCGCGGCCGTGGCGATCGGTGGAGCGGAAGAGCAGGTCGCCGTAGGCCTCGGCACGGCCGGTGGCGCTAAAGAGCTCGAGAGGCGTGAGCGCCGGCATAAGGAATTCACTGGCGCCCGCGGCGTTCATCTCCTCACGGACGATGTCGCTGACCTTGCGCAGGACTCTGTGCGCGAGCGGCAGGTAGTCATAGATCCCCGCCCCGACGCGCCTGATGTACCCCGCTCGGGCGAGCAGCTTGTGTGAAGGCGCCTCTGCATCGGCGGGCGCCTCCTTGGCGGTGGGGATGAGGGTCCTGGTCCAGGACTGAATCTCGCCCCGGCGGACGGTGGAGATGGCGGCATCTGTGGTGGTCATGGTCATAGCGGGGGCAGTGTAGCCCCGAGCGGGAAGCGGGAGAGGAGGCGCAGCGAGCGCGGCGGCAGTTCACCACGGAGGACGCGGAGAGCACGGAGAGAGGCAGAAGACACGGGTTCGCACGCCACTCCTCTGCGCCTCTGCGATTCCTGCTTCTCCTCCGTGCTCTCCGTGTCCTCCGTGGTTCCATCGGCGCGCGCAGAACGAGGCCGCGCAGCATGCGCGGCCTCGTTCGTATGACTCGTCAGCAGGGTTGCTCTATCAGGTGCGCGACCCGCGAGGGTAAGCAGCGGGTCGCGGCTGTCGAGTACGTCAGATTCAGCGGCGACGGCGACGGACGGCGAGGACGCCGCCACCGAGACCGGCCAGCGCGAGGCTGCCGGGGGTCGGCACCTCGACGTAGCTCAGCGTCAGGGCGTACATGCCGTGCTCGATGTGGCCGAGGCCGTTCCAGTCGTCATCACCGAGACCGGTGACGGCGAGGTAGTAGATGCCGGGCTCGATGTTGTCCACGCGAACCGCGGAGCCGGCGCCGTTGGCATCGTTGTTGTGGTTGACCATCGCCATCGACTCGTCGAAGACGCCGAGGACCGTGTCCGGGGCGTAGCGCGGGTCGGTGAGCGGGAAGGTGATCGTGGTGAGGAAGCCGGAGCTGTCGTCACCCACGTAGATCTTGAACCAGTCGATGTCATGCGGCATGAGGGCCGCCATGAGGACATCGGAATCGCCGTCAACGAAGTTGCCGAGGAAGTGTGCCCCGGCAGGTGTGTCGTTGTGCGGATCCGAGTCGATGAAGGAGCCCTGTGCGGCTCCTGCAACACTCACGAGCGCGGCGATCGCGCAGATGGACTTTGCACGCATCTTCTCTTCCTCTCCTCTGACGAGTCCCGGCGCCTCTCGCTGACGCCGCGAGTTCTTTCCCTGTAGCTGCCGACCCAAAACCGAGGCCGGCACTGGAGAGACTACGCGCAAGTGATGATTGAGCAAGGACTTCCGCACCTCAAGCCGCAGAATATGACGTAGCCAGAGCGCTCTCGGACCACGGCGCGGGCGATAACGCGCGACGGCGGCAGGCGTGCGGTGTTCTCGGACGGCTATGCGCCGAGATCGAACGCGTCGTGCACCGCGCGCAGTGCTGTCTGCCCATCGGCCTTGTCCAGGATCGCGCTGATCTTCTGCTCGCTCGTCGTGATGTTGGCGATATTCACGCCTACGTCCGAGAGCGCACCGAACATCTTCGCGGCGACACCGGCGTGCGCACGAATGCCGACGCCCGCCGCCGACACCTTGCAGAAGCCGACGTCGATCGTCGGCGTGCCGCCGCCGACCTCGGCCAGGGCAGCATCCAGCAGCGGCCGGATATCGGTCAGATCGGCGTGGTCCACAGTGAAGCTAACGGTGGCGGAGCTGGCCCCGTCCGGCGCTCGGACGACCGTCTGGATGATGTCATCGACGAAGACGTTGCCCGCGGCGAGCCGCGCGAAGATGCGTGCCGCGACGCCGGGCGTGTTGGGAAGCTCGGTCAGCGTGATGCGTCCGAGATCCTCCTTGAGCGCGACACTGGTGACCTCGATGGTCTCCATCTCGGGCGTCTCCTTGCAGATGAGCGTGCCGGTGGGCTCGTCGGCCTGGCTGTGCAGCACGCGGATGGGGACATTGAATCGTGCGCCGAACTGCACGGCACGGGGATGCAGCACACCCGCGCCGAGGGCCGCCATCTCCAGCATGGCGCCGTAGCCAACGGTCTCAAGCCGCCGGGCGCCCGGGACCTTGCGCGGATCGGCGGTGTAGACGCCGTCCACGTCCGTATAGATCTCGCAGACGTCCGCCTCGATCGCCGCGGCGATGGCGACGGCTGTGGTGTCCGACCCGCCGCGGCCCAGCGTGGTGATCTCGCCGTCGGGCGTCTCACCCTGGAAGCCGGCGATCACGACGACGCGCCCGGCGTCCAGCTCGCGCCGGATGGTCGGTGCGTCGATGGACGCGATGCGGGCCTTGGTGTGCGCCTCGTCGGTGGTCATGCCGATCTGGCGTCCGAGAAAGCTGATGGCGGGCTGGCCGAGCGATTCGAGCACCATGGCCATGACCGCGATGGAGACCTGCTCACCGCTGGAAAGGAGCATGTCCATCTCACGGCGCGGCGGTGTGCCGTCGAGACCGTCCCACGCGTCGCTCGCAAGGCCGACGAGCCGATCCGTGGTCTTGCCCATGGCGCTGACGACGATTGCGACCTGATCGCCCCGTTCCCGTGCGCGCAGAACATGGCGCACGCAGCGGCGCATGCGCTCGACGTCCGCGACGGACGTTCCTCCGAATTTCTGGACCACGATCGCCATCGAGAGTCACATCGGTCGATTCGACACCGGGCAGAAGCCAGCGAAGCGACGATGGTAGCGGGTGGCGTCAGGCCCCCGCCATCGCCTTGGCCTGACGCGCCGCTCGCTTGCGCTCGGACTCGCTCAGCATGCGCTTGCGGAGACGGACGCTGGAGGGCGTGATCTCGACCAGCTCATCCTCCTCGACGTACTCCAGGCACTGCTCGAGGCTCATCTCGCGCGACGCCTTGAGGCGGACGAACGCCTCCTTGGTCGCCTCGCGGAAGTTGGTCATCTGCTTGGCCCGGACCACATTGACCGTGAGATCGTTGTCGCGGTTGTGCTCGCCGATGATCTGCCCGGCATATACCGGATCCTGCGGCTTGGAGAACATGATGCCGCGATCGGCGAGGGACTCGATGGCGTACGCCGTGGCCTTGCCGGGCTCGCTGGCGATGAGCACGCCCTGGGCTCGCCCAGGCACCTCCCCCACCGCCGGCGCAAAGCGCTCGAAGGCATGGTTGATGATGGCTTCTCCCTGCGTGGATGTCAGCAGGCGGCTGCGCAGGCCGATCAGACCCCGAGCGGGAATCTCGAACTCCATGTGGGTGATGGTGTCGCCGCGCGGCTCCATGGTCTTGAGCTCACCCTTGCGGGCACCGACGTGCTCCATCACAGCGCCAACCGACTCGTTGGGCGTATCGACGACCAGCATCTCGATGGGTTCGTGGCGAACGCCGTCAATCTCCTTGATGACGACGTGCGGCTTGCCGACGGCAAGCTCGTACCCTTCGCGGCGCATGTTCTCCAGCAGGATGCCGAGGTGCAGCAAGCCGCGGCCGGAGACGACGAACTCGTCTCCCGCGCCCGGCTCGACACGCAGCGCCACGTTGTGCTCGCACTCGCGCTCCAGTCGATCGCGCAGCTGACGGCTGGTGACGTACTCACCCTCCTGCCCGGCAAACGGAGAGTCATTGACGCGGAAGACCATCGTCAGCGTCGGCTCGTCCACGCGCACCGGCGGCAGCGGCTTGGGATTCTCGGGGTCGGCGAGCGTGTCGCCGATGTCGATCGCCTCGACGCCGATGACCGCGCAGAGGTCGCCCGCGTGCACGACCTGGGTGTCCTCCTTGCCGAGGCCGACGAATCGCTGCAGCTTGCCGATGCGCACCCGGCGCGTCTCGCCGCCACGTGTCAGCAGTGCGATCTGCTGCCCATGGCGGATAGCGCCTTCGTACACGCGGCCGATGCCGATGCGCCCGACGTACTCGCTGTAGTCGAGCGATGTGATGAGCATCTGGAGCGGCGCCTTGGGGTCACCGGTCGCCGGCGGAACATGGCGCACGATGGCCTCGAAGACGTCGCGCAGGTCGGGTTTGCGGTCGTCGGGATCGGGCGTGGCCCAGCCATCGCGCGCGGAGGCGAAGACGACCGGGAAGTCGAGCGTCTCGTCGTCGGCGCCGAGCTCGACGAGGAGGTCGAAGACTTCATCGACGACCTCGTGGGGTCTGCCGTCGGGACGATCGCACTTGTTGACGACCAGCACGGGCTGGAGGCCCGCCTCGATCGCCTTGCTCAGCACGAACCGCGTCTGCGGCATCGGCCCGTCGTAGGCATCGACGACGAGCAGGCAGCCGTCGGCCATGCGAAGGACACGCTCGACCTCGCCACCAAAGTCGGCGTGACCCGGCGTATCGATGATGTTGATGCGCACCTGCTCGTCGGAACCGCTCTCAGTGAGCGCCGCCGGACGGGCGTAGGTGATGGCGCAGTTCTTGGAGAGAATGGTGATCCCCCGCTCGCGCTCAAGCGGGTTGGAATCCATGATCAGGTTGTGCTGACCACCGGCGAGCTTGTCCAGCTCCCCAGCGCGAAACATGCCCGACTGCTTGAGCAGCTGGTCAACGAGCGTGGTCTTGCCATGATCGACGTGCGCGATGATCGCGACGTTCCTGAGCTGTTCGTGCATGATTGGTCTCGGGCGCCCGCTGCCGCCGGCTGGGAACGATCCATCGTTCGGTCCGCGGCCGCGAATGATAGCGACCGAAGCCGCTCAGTCAGCCTGTTCTTCGGAAGCCGGCTCCGCGAGCTCGAATCGGCCAGAGCCGAGGATGGTGCCCGAGGAGATCTCCACCGCACGCCAACTGAGCTCATCGATACCACGGAGCGGATCGAAGATCGGGTCCACCGGGATGCCTGACTGCTCCAACGCCTCGAGGGCCGCGGCGGGGCGGATCACGCCGAGGGAGATCCAGGGCATGGAGGGGCGTCGATCGCTGCGATCGTCGGCGGCGAGGCGCTTGCCCAGCAACTCGACGGTGTCCGGCCCGACGCCGACGGTCCACCAGCCCGCGTTCTGCCCGGGGTTGCACATCTCGCCGCGGCGGGTCTGCCAGGAGACGTGCGGGCCGGCCTTCCAGCCGAAGGACTCCATGGAGCCGATGCTCTGGGAGACATCCACCGAGCGGATGGCGGTCGCGGGCATGACGTCGAAGTCGCTGACGCGCTGGGTGAGCTGCTTGTCGCCGATGACGCGCTGCACCACGCGGGCCAGCATCTGGTCGCCGGCTTCGGCAATGCCCTCGGTGTCGATCGTCTCGAAGGCGACGGCGAACTCAACAGGCCCGCTCTTGCCCGGCCGGACGACGAGCGCCAGCCGATCGGACATCAGCGCCTTGAAGCGCGGCGGCAGTGGCAGGCGAAGCGCGCCCTGTCCACGATCGACCTCGTCCCACTGGGCCGGGTCGTTGATGTCGAGAACGACAGCGAACGCGTCCTTTGCAAGGTCATCGAAGGTGGCCATCGACCAGGGACGCACCTTGTTGGCACGCTCGGCGAGAGACTGCATCCCGACGAGGAAGCCGAAGTCGAGGCTGCGCTCGCTGCGTGTCGCCGTCATGGCTACCCAGTCATCGGAGTCGCCCGGCGCACGGAAGAAGAGCAGCGCGTCGGCGTCGGTACCGATCCGGCGGATCTGTCGGGCGATGTCGGATCGATGGAAGGGCGCACGCGGGCCACTGTCGAGCGTGGCGGCGAGTTCCTCGAACATCGCGCGATCATCGCCGGGGCCAAGCAGCAGTG
>JBCBTA010000201.1:0-6290 GCA_039818905.1 Planctomycetota bacterium | reverse complement strand
CGGGGACGGGGACGGGGACGCACTCATCGTCTGTTGCGGCAGCAGCACCTCGTCGATCAGATGGATCACACCATTGGATGCTTCAATGTCCGCCGCGATGACGCCGGCGCCACCCACCGTCAACTTACCGCCGGCGATCTCGAAGGTCAGGGGGTCGCCGTTGAGGGAGCGGGCACGGCGAGCGCTCAGCAGGTCATCGGCGTACAGCCGCCCGGGCACAACGTGAAGGCCCAGCACACGCGTCAATGCCTGCCGGTCTTCCAGCAGCCCGTCCAACGCCCCATCCGGCAATGCCGCGAACGCGGAGTTGGCCGGGGCAAAGACTGTCCACGGGCCATTCTCAGGGCCAAGGAGATCATCAAGGCGAGCGGCGGACACAGCCGCCGACAGCGTGCTCAGCGCATCGGTCGATGAGGCGAGGGCACGGATCGTGTCCAATTGCGGCAGGAGCACCGCGTCGATGACATGCACGACGCCACCATCGAAGGCAACATCCGCCGCAAGCAGGCCCGCGCCATCGATGGAGATACCGCCATCGGTCGAGATCGCCAGCCGCTGGCCGTTGGCCGTCGTGATGCTACGTCGTGACAGCAGGTCCGCCGCGGAGAGTCGCCCGGGAACGACGTGGTACGACAGGATGGACCGCGCGTCATCGCGGCCTGCAGCGCTCTGCAGGCGACGAATCTCGGCGCTGGGCAGGGGCAGCTCAGCGAATGCCTGATTCGTGGGTGCGAAGATCGTGACGTCGCCCTCGGGCAGCGTCAGCTCGGTCGCGGTCACGAGTTCGAGCAGAGTCGTGAGTCCGGCGCCGGTGGCGACCGCTCCGAGGCTGTTCTCGGCGTTCGTCTGGTTGTTCGCGACGTTCCGGGTCGAGGAGCCGAGTGCTCGGATCGACGCGATCTCGAGCTGGAACGGTCCCGGCTGCTTGTCAGAGAGGGTGATGCCGACCGAGTCGATCAGCCCGCTCTCGATCTCCGGGGCATTGCGCACGAGGCGTCCGAACGAGTAGAGCCGGAAGTCGCTGATGGGCAGCACGAGGGTCGTCCAGCGGCCGGACTCGGTCTCGAAATCCTGCTGGAACGAGCCCGCCATCATCCGGACATTGGACGTGCGGATATCGAACTTGTAGGTGCGACCGTCACCGCGAACGCGCAGCTCGATGGCCTCTGCACCGTCGAGTCCGCTGACCCCGGCACGGATCTGCGAGAATCCGCCGTTGTTCTCCAGCGACAGGCGACCGTCGAAGAGCAGATGGCCGCTGGAGGACTGGCCGATGTTGGCGCTCGAGCGACCCCCCATGACGCCATCAACGACAGTTCTCCACATCGGAATGTCCCGAGCGAAGTTCTCCGCGGTCTGCGCCGCCGCGGGCGCGGCGGAGACGCCGAGACAGGTGGCGGCGAGAAGGATGAGTGCGGGCAGTTGCATCTTCATGGGAGCACCCCGTGTGGAGGTCGCGAACGACGAGCGTCCAGACTCGTCCGTCTGCGTTCGCATCCTCCTCGGCGGTAGATTCCCAGGTGCCGACGGAATCCCATCTGCACCGGCGGCTTTCACGCCGCTCTGGCGTGCATTTCGCCGCTGATTGCTCGATCGCAGGCATCCAACAGGGCGCGGGTCGCGCCGTGCAGCATCGGAGCCTCGCCCGGCGAACGAGCCTGCACTTCCACGCTGGTGGCCAACTCCGTCAGCAGCGGGAAGCCATAGGCCCCGCCTGAGCCGCGGATGCGATGGGCGATCTCGGCGATCGCGTCACGCCGAAGGTCTTCAAGATGCTGCTCGAGAGCTGCGCACATCTCGCGCAGCTCCTGCCGGTACTCCTGCAGGAGGACCAGCATCGCGTCGGACTCCATCTGGGCCGGCTGCTGCGCGTCCCGGTTCAGTGCCTCGGTACATACCTGCAGCAGCACCGGTACTTCGATCGGCTTGGTGATGAACCCATCGCATCCGGCACTGAGGCAACGCTCGCGAGCGCCCTCGAACGCATGTGCGGTCACCGCGATGATCGGCAGCGCCTGCCCCATCTGGCGCAGCTCTCGTGTGGTGTCATACCCATCGAGCGTGGGCATCTGCATGTCCATCAGGACGAGGTCGTGGGGCTGGGCCGCCGCGGCGGTCAGCATGTCGATCGCGATACGTCCATCGCTCGCTTCTGCGACCTCCGCGCCGGATCGCTCGAGGTAGAAGCGGATGAGCTTGCGGTTGGCTGCGACGTCGTCCACGACAAGAATCCGAGTCCCGGCGAGTGCATCGGTGACGAGCTGGGCCGTGCGCGGCTCCGTGCTCGACTGCGCTGCTCTGGACCCAACCGGCGCTACACGGACGCCCGTCAGGTCGCCGGCATCGATCTCGATCGTGCATGCCGTTCCGATGCCATGCGTGGATTCGATGGAAAGGTACCCGCCGAGCATCCGCGCAAGAGACTCGGAGATGCGCAGACCCAGGCCACTGCCACCGAATCGGCGTGTCATCGAACCATCGGCCTGGACGAACGCATTGAAGGCTGTGATCCTCGCCAGCTGGCTGGGGGTCATACCGATGCCGGTGTCACTGACCGTGAATCGGATCATGTCACGCCCATTGGTGGTGACATGATGGACGACGACATCGATGGTCCCGGCCTCCGTGAACTTCACGGCATTGCTGATCAGGTTGAGTAGGATCTGGCGAAGTCGCGTCGGATCCGTCCCAATGCGTTCCGGCATCGGGGTGGCGAAGTCACAGGTGAGCCGAAGCCCGCGCTCCACGGCCCGTTGGCGCACGGCCCGAATCGCATCGTGGACGATCTGCACCGGCTCGGTCTCGATGTGCTCGACGGTCATCTGACCGGACTCGATCTTGGACATATCGAGGACATCGTTGATCAGCGTCATGAGGTGCCGGGCATTGCTGCGCACGATGCGCATCGCATCCGCCATGAGCTCTTCGTCCGCGGACGTGCTCTCATCCTCGAGCACGTCCGCGAAGCCGAGAATCGCCGTCATGGGCGTCCGGATCTCGTGACTCATGTTCGCAAGGAACTCGCTCTTGGCCCGGTTCGCCGCCTCGGCGGCTTCACGGACGCGATGCTGCTGCTCGTTGTCGATGTGTACACCGATCATTCGAAGAGGTGTGCCATCGTCATGACGCTCAACCACCTCGCCTACATCGATGACCCACCGCCACGTACCGTCCTTCTGGCGAAGCCTGTGTTCGTTGCGATACACCGTCGTCTCGCCGGCCAGGTGACGCTTGACGTCCGCCAACGCGTGGGGCAGATCATCCGGATGGCAGATATCCGTCCACGTGTCAAGATGCATCGGAAGCTCGCCGGGCTCATACCCGAGCATCGTGTAGAAGGTCTCGTTGAAGTACGTCTCACCGGTCTGGACCTGCCAGTCCCAGAGTCCCAGGTTGGCGGCACGGATCGCCAGATCGAGCCGCTCACGCATCTGCCGCTGCTCGGTGACGTCGAGATGCTGGCCGATGATGCGATGGACCGTGCCGTCGGCGTTGAACTCGACGGGGCGAGCGACGCTTCGGATCCACTTGTAGGTTCCGTCCATCGCTCGAATGCGGAACTCGTGGTCGTATGGTTCGGTGCCCATGTGACGCACCCCGAGGATGCGCGCGATGGTTTCCGCCGAGTCCTCCGGGTGCAGTCGATGCCGGTAGTACCCCTCGCGGATCGGTGATGGCAGCGGCGGATCACCAAGCATGGTGAAGTACCGGTCGTTCACGTGCAGCGTCTGCTCATCGAGATTCCAGTCCCACAGACCGAGCTGGCTTGCTTCGATCGTCAGCGACAGCCTGCTCTCGGCCTCGCGTTGGGCATGGATGTCCGTCAGCGAGCCAGAGACGCGGACACGATTACCTTCCTCATCCTCCGAGGTCTGGCCTCGCACCCGGAACCAGCGATACTCGCCGCCGGGCATCCGCACCCGACACTCGAAATCACACGGGCGACCATCCGCGAGACGGTCCAGCGCTGTGCGTGTGACCGGCGCAACGTCATCGGGGTGCAGCCTGTCGGTCCAGAACTGAATGACGTCGTCGAACGCCTCCGCCTGTCCGTCGGGTTTCCCGAGTAGCCGCCAAAATCGACGCGAACACCACAGTCGCTTCCGGGCGATGTCGTAGTCCCACAGGCCGTCCGATGATCCCGCCACGGCCCGCTCGAGACGCGCCTGCGTTCGGCTCACCTGCTCCTCGGCCGATCGCGCGCTGCGCAGCGCCTTGCCGAGTTGTCGGATTGCCGGCTCAATGACCGCAATCGCCAGGGAGGCCGTCAGGAGAATCGCGATGGAGGTCACGACCCAGTCGGTGGTCGCGGCGTGGCGGCGCATCTGGGAGGTGTGGGCAGCCAAACGATGGACGCAGTCATCCATCGAGACCACGAAGTCCGTCTCCGCATTCCCCACCTGGGCCAGGGCGCTCACCAAGAGTTGTCTGTCGCCGTCCAGAACGGCCTGTTCGCAGGTATGGACAGCCTGACTCAGTCGGGTGGCCCGCTCGCGTGCCCGCGATACGGACGCGGCGTCGGCCTCGGACAGTTCGAACTCACTGATACCTTCACTGACAATGCGATGGCCCTCGAGGAACTCCGACCTGGTCGCGCTGAGCCGCTCGACCTCGGCAAGGGCGCGGGCGAACTGGCCATGCTCGATCGAGAGACCGGCCACCGTCGCCGCATGTGCCATGCGCTGTCCGAGCATGCGCTGACGGCCGGCCACATCGATGAGTTCGGTGTGAGCCGCACCGTTCAGAATCGTCCGTGCATGGAAGTGCTCACTGACCAGAAGCACCGCGATCATCAGGCTCAGGGCGAACACGTATTTCCATCGCGCGGATCGAACAGCGTTCCCAGAAGTCCTCAATCGCATGGCTGCCTACATCGGACCTCATGGACCCGAGAATGACCGAGTCTTCCCACACCCGGCAAGGCTTTTCCGGGGCTTTGAGCGGTCTGCGCCGGATGCGCACGCCCTCGGTCAGGGGATCGATCACTTCGACGGATTCACCGAGCGGCGTTTTGCCGATGCCACACGCACGACGTCGCATGCACAGGGAGACGACCTTGACCCAGCACTATCCGTATCCCCAGAAGGGACTTGAATTTACCTTCAGCGAGCCATCCGGCGGTGCCCGTCGGTTCGTCGCAGACGGTGAGTCCATCGCGACATCCGAGATGCGGATTCTGGGACGTGGATTCGTCTATCCCAACTCGCAAGGTCGCTGCGCACTGCCGATGTCCACGGGCGAATCCCGTGACGTCAAGGGACGCGTGGTGGAGTGCTCCCATGTGACGGGCGCGACACATCGAATCACCATCGCCTTTGAGCAGGAAGTCAGGCTTGATGGCCTCGTCGCGGCCGAGGCCCTTGCAGCTCCGACCGCCGGTGCCGCCGCCGGTGGCAGCTCCGCCAAGGAGATGCGGGTGCTGTACCTCGACGATCATGCCCCGGACCTGCGCCTGATGGAGCATCGTCTCAAGGGGACCGGAATCAGCCTCAAGGCCTGCAGTCACCTCGGCGCCGCGATCGATACGCTTCGCGAGGAGAACTTCGACGTGGTCCTCTGCGACTATCGCCTCGAAGGTGGTCATTCCGGCCTTGATCTGCTCAAGGAGTGCCGTTCCGGTCTGCACCGGCGAGCGTTCGTCTTCGTCACCGGAGAGACGACGCCCTCCAAGCTCGACGAGCTTGTCGAAGCGGGCGCAACCACAGCCATCACCAAGCCGATCGACTACCAGCGCCTGCCGGACATTCTCCGGGCGGTGCAGGAGAGCAACGATCCGATGGACATCGTGTCCGTCCTCGGGCCCGGCATCACCGCCGAGGCCGGTGCGATGACGACCGAGTTCATCGAGACGTTCTCCTCCAGGCTCGTCGCACTCGAGCGCGCCCGCAAACGGGGTGAAGTCGAGCAGGCACTGGTGGAGTGTCGGGATCTGGCAAGTTGTGCCGCGGGCTTCGGCTTTGCAGGACTCGCGCGCATCGCGGACCGAGCCTACGGCGCCATCGAAGCGCGCAGCGAGATCGAGGGTGAACCCGTCGCCGCACTGCTCGTGGAGCTGCGCCGCCTGAGCGAGGTTGGCCCGATGTTCGTCGCCTAGGAGTCGCTACCTGACGTCGAGCTGTGTGGCCGCCAGCAGCGCTTCACATTCCTCAAGCAGGTCCCGCGACGCGGCGAGTTCCTGTGCCGTCGCATCGGTATCCCCGGTGTCGCGCTGCAGGCGCGAAAGCTGTGACACGCTCTCCGAAATGCGCGACCGGGCGCGCTCAAGCAGCTCCCGGCGCGGAGCATCATGT
>JBCBTA010000200.1:0-6300 GCA_039818905.1 Planctomycetota bacterium | reverse complement strand
CTCCGAGGCGCCACACTCCCCGGGCCACTAGGCAGAGGCGCCCCGCGGAAAGACGCCCGGCCCAGGCGCTAGCGCCCGGCCCGCAGGAGATGCCCGGGCCGTCGGGCGTCTCTGGCCGTGCGGAGCCCCAGGCCACCGGGCGCCCGCGGTGCGCGGGGGGGCACCCGGTCTGCAGAGTGGCACCGGCTCGCCAGGGGCCCGGTGCGCCGGCCTGCGAGAGGTTCGGGGCGCGCCCGGAGCACGGCGCGGCCCGGATCGATGAGATCGACGAGGAGAAGACCGTGGTGGTGATGTGCCATCACGGGATCCGCTCGCTCAGTGTCGCCGCGGTACTGCGATCGATCGGCTTCGAAGAGGCCTACTCCATGGCCGGTGGCATCGACCGGTGGTCGATGGAGATCGACCAGGCCGTGCCGCGGTATTAGGGCGTCGCCGGCGGGAGCTCTGCGAAGAGCACGATCCGGGGACGATCTGTCGGCTTGCGGACGTTGGACCGGTCCAGCACTGCGAGCCAGCGCGACTCGTAGGCGGGCTCCAGCTTGTCGAACTCCTGCAGCGCGAACTCCTGACTGGCGTTGGCCAGTGTCACAACCTCGATCTCGTCGGGGTCGTAGCCGCGAACAATGAACCAGGCGATGAAGCAGTCGCTCCGTGACGAGACGATATTGCTGACAGCGCGGTAGAGCGCGATGCGCTCCTCAGCGTCGTCGGTCGGCTCGAAGATGCCCTGATCGTGGACATCGATGATGCCGTCGAGCGGAACCCCGTCGGCGCCGGGGCCAACGAAGCCGATGTCGCCGGCGGTGGCGGAGGTCACGCCGCCGTTGGCTGTCCACCGGTCGAGGAATGCCAGCTCGCCTGCGGTGGCAAAGCCGGAGCGAGGCAGTCCGGCGACACGGCCGTTGCGCAGACCGAGCGTATCGTTCGCGATGACAGGAGTGGTTGGACCATCCATGTTGGTCAGCGCGCCGGGAGCTGGGGAGACGTTGCCTGCCGCATCGACGGCGTCGCGATACCGAATGATGTCCTCGACGCGACGGTTGGAGTCGATGGTCGAGTTGAGCCCCGGGATGACCTGCGGCGTGGTCACGAAGGGCAGCACCTGCAGCACCCGCTCCGGCGCGGTGTTGATGTTGATGCGGCCCTGGGCCAGCCGGTCCTGCGGCTCGAGCGCCTCGAAGCAGTCGAAGACGCGCGAGGCGAGCGGTATGGAGAGCGACTCCTCGGCGACGCCGAAGATGCCGTCGTCGGACTGCGGCACGAAGCGTGAGAGGTCCAGCACGCCGATGTACGGGTTGGCGGCGCCACCGAATCGGCCGTCGTAGCGACGCATCTGATAGAACTGCTCGCCGGCAGTGATCCATGACGTCAGGTCATTGATCTCGTGGTTCCGGCAGAGGTGGGCGCACTTCGAGATGAGCGCCAGCTCGCTGACATACTCCAGCGGACGCTGCGGCAGCACGACCTGCCACGAAGGGATGTTGGCACCAGCCGGCTCCATCGCGGCGCTCTTGGTCGTGTCCTGCTCAAGATCGCAGAGGTCGGCAAAGACGCTCGAGAGTTCGTCACCGGCCAGTCGCCACGCCAGCAGACCGTTGTTATCGAGGATCTCCATGGGATCCTCGTCACCGACGATCGCGGTGTCGTTGTCCGTACCGCCAGCACGTGGCGGGTACAGCCATGCGTGCACGAACTGCCCTGTGTCCTGTGTGAGACCCGTCCCGCGAAGCGGACCGGGATAGCGACTGAGGTCCATCATGTATGCGGGGAGCCCGCCAAGCGTCGGCTGATCGGAGTATCGCGACAAGGAGGACGTCACGATGATGCGCCCGCCGAACGCCTTCCCGTTGAAGCGATCGTCAGGGAAGGTCTCCATCAGCGGGTTGGGGTAGCCGAGGCCGTAGAGGTAGGCCGACATGCTCCCGAACTTGTTGATGATGCGATCCTCGATGACCTCGTTGTTGGAGGCGATGGCGGGGAACTCGACGGCCGTGTCGCTCTGCTTCATGCGATCGAGCACGGCGACGGGCGTTTCGGTGGAAGCAATGCCGACCGCCGAGCCGAGCGCACCGATCTCGCGGGCGAGCACGACGGTCGGATCTCCCGAGAGCCCGGTCCAGATGACCGGCAGCGCTGCGGGATCCGCCGGCTCCAGCAGCTGCATGGGATTGAGCGACGGCAGCGTCGGCACCAGCAGCATCTCTTCAAGCAACGTCGTCGAGCCCGCATCGGGATTGGGGTTCTGGATGAACCCGGTCTGCGCGGCATTGAGCGTGCCGAGGACCTTGCCCTCGGTCTTGT
The DNA here is from genome assembly GCA_039818905.1 of Planctomycetota bacterium. GTDB lineage: Bacteria > Planctomycetota > Phycisphaerae > Phycisphaerales > UBA1924 > JBCBTA01. The sequence continues at coordinate 3,999 of JBCBTA010000200.1, read as the reverse complement.
CGTAGACCCAGAAGTACGTCTTGGTGCCGCGGGCAGGGATGAAGTCGTTGGAGGGCAGCGCAAAGACGATGTGCTGCGATCGCGGGAAGAGGTTTGATGTCGCTTCGTCGGTCAGCCACACCTGCAGACCGGTGGTGTCGAGGTCCTGGCCCCACGGGTTGCCGAGTTGGATACCGATGAGACAGCCGATCTGATTGGTCGGATCGGTGCCGTCGATGGTGTTGTCACCGGGCGTGCTGGGGAGGCCGAGGTTGGTGCCGCCGATGGTCTCCTCCTCGACGTTGGTGTACGCCGCGGCTGTGAAGACCTCCATGAGGTAGGGATGGCGATCGAGCCCAACGATGGTCATGCCCGAGTTGTTCTGGGCATCGAGCCAGGCGCGGGCATTGACCTCGTCGTTCCGCTCGGCGAGATCATTGATGCCACCGGTGGTGCCGATGCCAGGGGTGCGGTTGCCGGCCCACGTCGTGGGCAGCAGGTTCGGGTTGGTGGCTGCATCGATGTTGCCGTGGGCGAATTGCGAGCCGAGCAGCCACATGTCGCCGACCCGCGTGCCGGGATTGACGTAATCGAAGTTGCCGGAGTTGAGGAAGCGCGCGACGGTCGGCACATCGTCGGTGTCGGTCGCATCGATGAGATTGACCGCCATCTGCGCTGCGGTCAGGACAGCGAAGGCTGAGCCAGGGCTCCCGACAGTGTCGTTGAACGGGTCCTTGCTGAGCGCACGGGCAAGACCGAAGCTCGGGCCAGCGGCACTGCCTCCGGTGGACTGTGAGCCGTAGTGGAACGACTGGTCCAGCAGACTGAACTGATTCGCATCGGCCAGGGCCTGGGTCAGCGGCTCGTCGGATGCCAACGGCGCGAGGGCCCAGACGAGCGACTCGAAGACGCGCGGCAGATCACCTGCGCTCAGGTTGACCAGACTGATCTTGTCCTGCGTGAACTGGCCGAGGTAGGGACGGCCGGTCGGCACCTTCCATGCCTGGAAGGCCTTCTGGTTCAGCACGGGGACGGGACTCAGCGGACCGATGCCGCTGTACGGCGTGAGCAGCCGGCGGGTGCTGTAGCGCACCTCGTCCTGGCGCGGCAGGCCGTCGAGACCGCTCGGCACCGGGTTGGTGCCGAAGGCGCGAGAGTCAACCGTCAGCTCACCGGCCCGCATGGGGCCGACGACGTTGGGATTGATGACGTCCGCCGAAGGGAGGTACCCGAAGTTCTCCGGACCATCGGCCATCTGCTCGAAGCGTGACAGGATCGAATAGTGGTTGAGGCCATGGAAGGCGGTGAGATCGATGATGTCGGCGATCGGGTAGGCGCCGCCCGACGAGACGAACGGGTTGAACGGCGATGAGCCGACATACGTCCACCACGCATCGCGCTGGGCCTGCTCGAAGCGGTTGTTGTTCCACCCCCACGTGCCCTCGTTGTAGAGGTTGACCGTGTTGTCGAAGGCGTTGATGTCGCGAATGGCCGCCGCCATCCGCAGTTCCTGGTCGAAGTGTGTCGCGGTGACCTGGGGGATGAAGTTGTTCTGTGCACCGACACCACCGCCGCCGCGCCAGTTGTTGGCGTTCCAGCGTCCGGCGTTGTAGCGGCCGGCTTCCGGCCGCACGGCTTCGTTGAGCAGGCGGAGCAGGTCAACATCAGCGGGCGTGCGCCCAACGGCGGTGCGCCCGGGCGTCAGCGATGCGGGATAGCCGCTCTCGAGGCTCGCGTTGTAATTGACCAGTGCAGAGGCATCGATGATGCGTGTCGCGACGACCCAGTCCAGACCATAGAGGCTGCCGAGGGCGTCGATCTTCTGCCAGCGCGAGTCGATGTACGTATCGCCGTCGGCGTCGGCCCACTGGCGCTCATCACGATGTTGCGGCGTGGGGTCGGAGGCGGTGACGTTGTCGAACTCATCGAGATGGTTGATCTGCACGAAGGGCGCGAACTCGAAGGTGCCCGCGGCTTCGTCCGGCTTGATGGACGGTGCGATGGAGACCGCAGCGTCGGACATCAGATCGGTCGAGGGGTTGCCGCGGCGCGGGCTGACACTGCCGCCGAGCGGGTCGAGAAAGTAGCGACCGAGATCCGCGAAGCGGCCGTCGCCGCGCACCCAGCGGTCGTCGCTGGTGTCGTTGGGCGTGTCGTTGTCGTCGTAGATGTACGCAAGGCGCAGGTTGGTGATCTGAGGCCAGTACGGCTGGCTGCCGTAGGGCAGGCCGTCCCACTGCGGGTTGAGCGGCGCGAGCCAGGCGTCATCGGCGAGCGCGACCTCGAACTTGCCGTTGGTGCCGATGGGCTCCAGCAGCGCCGAGTTCTGCGGGTCATTCTCGGGATCCTCGTCCTTGAAGGTCGGATTCCCGTTGCCGTCGAAGTAGCGGGTCCACGGATAGTCGCGGAACTCGCCGTCCTCGAACATGGTGGGCCAGAGTTGGGCCTGATTGCCGTCGGTCGAGACGCGCGGCACGGAATTGGTGACGATCTTGTTGCCGAAGAGGTCGGCGGTGAGGGTGGCGCGGATGTGGGCGAGGACCGCCTGCGCCTGCTGGTCGAAGTTGACCACGTTGGCAACCGCGGCGGCGCTCTGCCGATCGAGGCGCGCGATGGTGACGTACGACAGCGCCGTCAGCGAGATGACCGCAAGGATGCCGAGTACGAAGAGCAGCACGGTTCCCCGGCGCGGTGCGCGGCGGTGTGGGCGAGTGGTGATGTTGGTGGACTGTCTGCGGCGAAGCATGTCGCCATCTCCTTCCGCGGGCGCGCAGCGTCCGCGATGGAAGTGAGCACATCGGTTGCTACACGCCCGATTCCTGCTCGATACGGAACACAAATTCGTATGTCCTGCCGAGGTCGATACGGTCCTGAGAATCATGCAGCGTCGCACGGACGCGAATGAGCTTGGGCTTCTGCCATCCCTCGGCCATGTAGCCATCGGTCTCGAGAATGGTCTCGGCCGGGCCGAACTGCGGCGTGTCGGTCAGCAGCGGCTTGCGGAAGCCGAAGATCGCGAGGTACTCCTTGGAGAGGTCGCCCGCGGTGAACGACGGAACGCCACCGGTCCAGAAGTTGGCGTAGACGCTTTGCAGTCTGCCGTCGGGACCGGCGGGCGTGAAGCCTGCGACGTTCAGCGCGCCGAGGTGTGTGCGATCGGTCGCGAAGCGGTTGAGCGGGTCGGTCGGGAAGGAACCGAAGGGACCAAAGCCGTTGGGACCAACCTCGGGATCGGGGTTGGGGCGCGGATAGACGTCAACGATCTCCTGGTAGTTGAGGCCGCTGGTGTCCTCCAGCACCTCGTAGAGGTCGGCGACAGTGAAGTCCATGTCGAACCAGATGACATCGCCGGGACGCAGGACGCGCTCGGGGACGCCGTCGTTGTGACGCGAGTCAACTTCGACGGTGTCGCGGCTGAGCCAGACGGTGCCGTCGGACCACGCGATCTCGAAGCGGCTGCAGCGCTCGGCGAAGATCGCGTGCGCGTCCATCAGATCGTCCTGCGCGCTGGGGCGCTCACCGACGGCGATGTTGCTGTAGTCGGCCCGAAGATCCGGCGGCTCGGTCTCCACCAGCGGACGCGACAGCATGCCGGCGAGGGCGGACTGCACGTTGCGCAGGTTGTAGCGATAGCGGTTCTGGAGATTCGGGACCGTCAGCGCAGAGAAGGAACCCTTGATGCCTGCGCGTTCCCAAAGGCGATAGTCAAAGGTCCCAGTGTCCTGCAGAGCGTTGCCCAAGTCCCAGCGTCCATTGGTATACGCCGACGCATCACCGATGCCCGCGGTTCCGATTGAGACACCGACAAGGTCTTCTGAGCCTTCGACCCAACGGATGACGTCCGCGAGACTCTGGGCGCAGATGTCGGACCGCCCATGACGCATGATGCGCCCGTTGGGAAAGCTCAGGCTGATGGGGCCCCCGTTGGGCTCGTCATCAACGACGCCCGCGGCCCCGTATGCACGAACCTCCGTCTCGAGATCCCGGATCAGCGGCACATACTCACGATCAACACCGATG
>JBCBTA010000199.1:0-6321 GCA_039818905.1 Planctomycetota bacterium | reverse complement strand
TGTCTACGTCCCTGCGTGCTGCAGGACGTAGACACCAGAACCACAGTGGCCCCGGGGTGGGGTGGTCTGGTGCGACGCCCCGGATCCCCGGCGGTAGACTTCATCGATCGATATCGATGATACGGTGCCGCAGCCGCCGGGCTGCGGCATGTCCCGACGGGGAAGGAAACAGACAGATGCCGAACAAGTCGGTTTCGCGCGTGTTCGCCGGCCTTGCAGGCCTGACGGCGGTGGTGTCGTTGGCTTCGGTCGCCCAGGCGCAGGGTGTTGCATCACTTGGTCGCTTCTTCGGATTCGAGGACCCTCGGATTCTGGTCGTCGATGAAAACCCGGGCCCGGCCATGTCGGTTGACCTGGACGACGACGGTCGTATGGACCTCGTGATCGCGAACAACCGAAAGAGCCGCATCGAGGTGTACCGGCAGCGTGCCACGCCGCGCACCGATGAGGATGTGGCCCGCGAGTACAAGGTCAACAAGCTCCCGCCGAGCCCGTGGTTCGACCGCTCGGAGATCAGCGTCGCGCACCGCGTGACCGCCATGCGGGCCCACGACGTGGATGGCGACGGCAAGCTGGACCTGGTCTACGCCGGGCAGCCCGCCGAGATCGTGATCCTGCGCCAGTCGGATGTGCTGACGTTCGACGAGATGGCCAAGCGCCGCGTGCGCGGCCTCGGCGCGGGTCAGGACGGCTTCGAGATCGCCGATGTCTCGGGCACGCCCGCACCGGAGTTGCTGGCCATCGTGGATGGCCGCATCGAGGTCTTCGAACTCGGGCCGTCGGGCGTGACCGGCGAACCCCAGCGTCTCGGCTCGGGCGGGCAGATCGTGGCCTTCTTCGTTGAGGATTACGACGGGGATCGTCTCGCGGATATCTGCGGCGTGATCCCGCAGGACAGCGCACCGGTGCGCATGTGGTTGCAGACGGACTCACAGCGCGGGCGGGCCAAGCAGGGTGTGATCGGGCCGGAGCTCCGCTTCGAGATGCCGCCGCTGATCGAGATCGAGCCGATTCGCTTCCCGGATCGTCGTGCGGCGTCGATCGGTGTGATCGAGCAGGCGACGCGCCGCATCGTGCTGTACGACGTCACCCGCGAGACCATCGACGGTTCGATGGGCAGTGGCGTGTCCGCGGAGCGCGATGCTCCTGCGGAGGTGCATTCGTATCTCGGCGGCAAGCCTGCCGAGCGCAGCGTCGCCGTGGCGGACATCAACGCCGATGGTCTCGAGGATCTGCTGGTGACGGATCCGGAGACCAACAGCGTGGTGCTGTACCTCCAGGACTACAACGTCGGCATCGGTGACGGTCAGCAGTTCAGCGCATTCAAGGAGCCGAAGACGGTCGCTGCGGGTCAATGGGATGACGATGAGGCTCTCGAGGTCTTCGTGCTCAGTGAGGAAGAGAAGACCGTCGGCATCAGCGACTACAACATGGAAACTGGTCGCCTCGGCTTCCCGCAGCCGCTGCGCTTCAAGACGGCGGGCGCATCGCCGGTGGCGATGAACGCCGCGGAATTCAACGGTGAGCCGGGCGTCATGGTGGTGCTGCGTGATCGCCGCGACCACACGCTGGAGATTCACCGGCCCGGCAGCGAGGCGCTGACAGTCGAGCTGGAGGGTGTGAACCGCCCGCCGCAGTCGATGCTCGCCGGCGACTTCGATCTCGATGGGCGCACCGACCTGATCCTGTTTACGCCGAACGAGCCGATGGTCATGGTGCGTAGCACCACGGATGAAGAGGGCGCACTGGCCCTTGAAGTCCTGGCGGACGACGGCATGCCGCAGTACGGTCTGGTGCAGGCCGCTGGTCCGGAGAACACGGCCCTGCTGGACATCGATGGTGACGGCAGCAAGGAACTGCTGATCGCGGATGAGAACTTCGTTCGTGCGAGCCGTTACGACGCCGAGGATGGCTGGCGCGTGATCGATCAGGTGACGCTGCCGGACTCCTCGACGACGCTGGCGGGCCTGTCGGTGCTCGAGTCGGAGAACGGCGCCGCGACGATCGTCGCGGCGGACAAGGGCAGCAAGCGCCTGGTGCTCATGTCGCGTTCGGATGAAGACGGCTCCTGGGCCGTGTCCGACAAGCTCCGTCTGACTGGCTTCGAGCTGGGGCCGATCCGTGCGGGCGCGTTCGCCGGTGATGGCGAGCCGGGCATCCTCGCGCTGAGCAACGAGGGCTTTGCCCTGGTGCGTCTCGCGGGCGACCGGACGATCCTCGAGGAGTTCGCGGCGTTCCGGTCGGACGAAGAGGACCGCCTCGAGCACGAGATGGAGGTCGGCGACGTCAACAGCGACGGCTTCGTCGATCTGATCGTGCTCGATGCTCGGGAGCAGTACTGCCAGATCTTCACGCTGAGCGCAGCACGCAAGCTGTACTTCGCGATGGAGTTCAAGGTCTTTGAGTCACGCCTGTTCAGTGGCGGCGGTGGGCGACAGTACGAGCCGTCGGCTGCCATCATCTCGGACGTCACGGGCAACGGCGCAGAGGACATTGTCCTGCAGGTGCACGATCGCTACCTGATCTATCCGCAGATGCTTCGCTGATTCAGCGGAGCGTGAGGGCGTAGGTCAGGAACCGCTCGTCAGGCTTCCACCCGGTGGACTCGTACAGCGTGCGCGCGCTGGAGTTGGTGTGCTGCGTCTTGAGCTGCAGCTTGTATGCACCCGTGGTGCGCGCGAACTCCGATGCGGCATCGAGCAGCGCTTTGGCGTGGCCGCGGCGGCGATGGTCGGGATCGACGAAGAGATCGTTGAGCAGCCAGTCGCGGCGCAGGCTCGTCGAGCTGAACTTGGGGTACAGCAGCGCGAAGCCCACCGGCGCATCATCATCAACGGATGCGCCGTCGGCGAACGCCAGGAAGACGACCGCTTCTCGGTTGGACAGCCGATCGGAGACGAACTGGCGCGCATGCGCGAGGTCGTGGCACTGTTCGTAGAAGCGGCAGTAGTCCTCGAACAACGGTGCAAGGCGAGCGGCATCGGATGCACCGGCGCGACGGATGACGGACGAAGCGGTCTGCGCGGGGTCGGCTGTCATGATGCTGATCCTATACGGGCACGTGGTCCGAGGGCGGGCGATCAGAAGGGTGCGGGGCTTTCGAGCGTCAATCGTGCTCCGGTCGAGGGCTCTGTCAGGCCGAGTTCGGATGCGTGAAGCATGAGGCGCGATGCGCTGGACGCGTCGCCGTAGAGACTGTCGCCGAGGATGGGACGATGAAGACCCTCATGATGTGCCGCGTGCACACGAAGTTGATGAGATCGGCCGGTCCGCGGCATGAACTCAACTCTGGTGCACCATTTCCCGTCGCCGGCACGCTCGTGGCCAAGCGTCCGAAATGACGTTTGGGCCTGTTTTCCCTGGACATGATCGACGATCTGGTGCGGCCGGTTGTCTACATCCAGCCGCAGCGGGAGGGAAATGCTGCCCTGCGGCGTCTCGAGACGACCTCCGAGCAGGGCGATGTAGCGCTTGTCGATGGTGCGTGCCTCGAATTGCATGGAGAGGGCCCTGTGCGCCTCGGGCGTGAGCCCCAGGACCATCAGGCCGCTGGTTTCCATATCGAGGCGATGGACGGTGAGGGGGCCCGTGGCCTCCGGGAACATCGCGGCGACGCGACGGGCGACGCAGTCCTGTTTGTCAGGGCCGCGGCCGGGGACCGACAGCAGCCCTGCAGGCTTGTCAATGACGACCAGTTCGGACGTCGCGCGCACGATGGAAAGCGATGCAGGCACGCTGGGGATTGTCACACAGGGGCGGGGCGTGCGTCAGGGAGCGACGTTGGCGGCGCGGGGCGTCGCCTGCGTCTCGAGCCAGCCGAGCAGATCGTCGGCGGGCAGGGCGCCGGCGAAGGACGCCACCACCTCGCCGTCTCGCAGCACGAAGGTGGCTGGAATGGGCTGAATGTTCAGCGGCACCGCTTCCGCAGGGATGCCGTCGCTGACGTCGATGTACACCGGCACGGCGTTTGCCCCGACCCAGTCGGTGACGCGCGGATCACTCAGTGCCGTGCGCTTGTAGGTTTGGCACGGGCCGCACCAGTTGGCGGATGCGACGGCAATCACGGGACGGTCGGTGCCCTGCGCCTTTGCAATGGCCTGGGTCAGCGTGAAGCCATCGGCGAAGAGCGGCGGCGTCGGGGCGACGTTGCCTCGCAGGATCACGTTGATCAGCGCCACGGTGACGACGACGAGCACCACACCCGTGAGGAGCGTACGGAGCGGGGACGACGACTTTGGCGTGTTCTTTTCCATCGTGGGTGCAAACCCCCGTTTGGGGCCTGCTATTCCACCGGGTGGGGGTTCCGGTTGTGCGGTCTGTAAGGCCACCAGCCGAGGCGGCGTGCGGAAGGGCCGGTGGAATGTTCGCTGCGACGGAGTGAGGCCGGTTGAACGCCGATAGCAGCAGAGTCATGAAGCCGGAAGCTGCGAGCGCTGGGGCGTTGAAGGGAAGCACTTCGTCGAAGCGCGCCGAACGGCGTGCGACCGAGCGCGTTCGTGTGCGAGGCTTGTGGTGTGATCGAGGCCAAGTGGTTGACCTTTCGGCCCGGGGCATGCGTCTGACGACCATGCGCCGGTGGCCGGAGGGACAGGTTCGCACGCTGACGCTCGTTGACGGCGGTGATTCCGTGCCCGTCGAGGCGCGGTGCGTGTGGTGTCGCCAGGACAGCATGTTCAGCCATGTCGTCGGGATCGCATTCGAGCGGCTCGAATCGGAGCAGCTCGAGATCCTTGCCCGCATCGCCGGGCGTCACGTCGATACCGACGCATAGTCTCTACTGCTCCCACACGAAGACGCGCGACCAGTCATTCTTCATGTCGATGATCGTCCATCCGTCTGCACGGGCCTGGTCCAGGGCCGCGTCGAGGCGCCCGATGTGCGAGTCACGGTCGTAGGCCCACTCGCGCTGCGCATCGGTGTGGTGCACGAGCAGGCAAAGGCTGGGACCGTCGCCGGCAGCGGTCCATTGCAGCATCTGGTGGTCACCGTCGGAGTTGCCGCCGGCGAGGATCGGGCGCCTGCCGATGTGCATGTGAATCCCGACGGGCTTGCCTTCCTTGTCGTCGATGAAGTTGATCTCGGGCAGGCGCCGGATGACCGGGCCATCCGGTGTCATGGCGAACTCCGTCTTGATCGAGGAGCCGATGATCTGCTCGGGTGGAATGCCGTAGACCTCTTCCGCGAAGACGCGCATGAAGTCGATGCCCCCACCGGAGACGATGAACGTCTTGAAGCCGTTGGCCCGCAGGTACTCCAGCAGCTCCAGCATGGGCGCATAGATCATGTCGCTGTAGAGCTGTCCAGTGTCGGGGTGCCGCGCGGTGGTGATCCATGTGCGCACGGTTTCGTCGAACTCCGCGGTGGTCATGCCTGTGTGGGTCGTGGCGACGATCTCGAGCAGTCCCTTCTTGCCTGATGCGATCAGGGCATCCTTGTCGCCCTCGAGGACCGCCTTGAATGGCTGGGTGCGGCGCCACTCGGGATGCTCCGGCGCCATGGCGCGGACACGGTCCATCGCGAAGAGCAACTGGAAGTACGCGGGCTGCTCCGCCCACAGTGTGCCGTCGTTGTCGAAGACGGCGATGCGCTCCGACGGCGGGACGTAGTCGGGGCTCCCGGACGTGGAGACGCGGGCCACGAAGTCGGCGATGTCCTCCCGGGGCTGGGTGTCGTTCCACGAGTCGAGGCGGGCAGTGGTGCAGCCGGTCGTGAAGCCGGCGAGGCAGCACGATGCGATCGCGATGAGCAGCCATGTGCGCATGAGTCTCTCCAACTGGAAGACGCGCCGCGCTTCTTTCGAAGGGCGGCGGTCGCGTACTGTGCGATCAGCGTGAACCGGCGCCGCTCTCGAGGGTCTCCATGACCTTGTCGAGCGAGAAGCTGGCAGCCTTCTGCCGCGGCGGAAACTCGCGGAACGTCTCCATGAACTGGCCAACGTAGGTCTGCGCGGGAACCAGCAGGTACGCCCGGTCGATCAGCCAGTCGTAGTAGGTGTTGGACGTGATCTGGGCCCGCTCGTACGGATCACGACGCAGGTTGAAGATCAGTGGCACGCGCAGCGGCGTGAAGGGCTCGGCCCAGATCTGGAGCGTTCCCTTGGCCCGCTGTTCCAGGAAGATGAGCTTCCAGTCCTCGAAGCGCAGTGCGGTGAGGTCGCCGTCATCGGAGAAGTAGAAGATTTCCTTGCGCGGCGACTCTTCGGTCTCTCCGGTCAGCAACGGGAGGACGTTGTAGCCGGCAAGGACGACATCAAGGAAGACCTGCTCGACGGCTACCGCTCCCGTGCGCTCGGGCGCAGCTACAAGGTGCACCTCGACGGCT
>JBCBTA010000198.1:0-6330 GCA_039818905.1 Planctomycetota bacterium | reverse complement strand
GCAAGGCGAGTTCGGTCAACGCCGCCCGTCATCTCGCCGAGGAGGCCACTGGGGCGATCATCGTCGGTGAGATTCCTGCGGGGGCCGATCGTCAAGCACTGCTCGCCGCGCTCGATACGGTGCGCGGCACGCACGCCGAGGCGGCCATCCTGCTCGCCGGTGCAGACCTCGCCGAGGGCAAGGTTGCGATCGTCGCAAATGTGCCCAAGCCACTTGTTGGCAAGGGTTTGAAGGCGGGAGACTGGGTACGGGAGACGTCCGCGGTCGTGGGCGGCAAGGGCGGTGGGCGCCCAGATGCCGCACAGGGTGGCGGCACGGAGCCGGAGAAACTCGCCGACGCACTCGAGCGCGCTCGCGCCTTTGCATCGGAGCACATCGGCACCGCGTGATTCATGCAGGGGGGAATCCGGATGCGCACGTTCATCGTTGCAGTCAGCTGTGCCCTCATGCTGTGCACGTCGGCGCTGGCGAACACGTACACGATCCGTTCGCGTCACTATGAGATCGTGACTGATCTGCCGCGCAACGACGTACGTGAGATCAGCGCACACATGGATGCGGTTGCATCGGAGTTCGCCGACCGGCTCTCGAGCTTCCCCGTGCGCAACTCCATGCGGAACCGGCTGTTCATCTTTGCCGATCAGCAGGGCTACCTTGAACACCTTGCCGGCCTCGGGATCGACGCGCGCAATACTGGCGGCATGTTCTACGTCCAGCAGGGACAGTCGGGCCTGTGCACGTGGGTCGCAGGTCGCTCGCGGGCACAGATGTATCACGTGCTGCAGCACGAGGGATTCCATCAGTTCGTGCATGCGAGGATCGGGCCGCAGTTTCCGATCTGGGCCAACGAGGGGCTCGCCGAGTACTTCGGGCAAGCGTTGCTGGTGGACGGAGGTCTGCGCACCGGCATCGCGCCTGCATCACGGATCAATCGGCTCAAGCACGCCATCAAGCAGCAGGAGCATCTTCCATTCGCCGACATCATGCGTCTCAGCAACCGTGACTGGGCCGCACGCGTGACCGGCGGCGATGCCCGCAGCGGGCTCATGTACGACCAGGCATGGTCGATGGTGCACTTTCTCGTGCATGCCAACAACGGGCGCTATGCCGATGCCTTCGAGACATTCATCGAGTTGATGTCGCGCGGCGTGGGTGTCGATCAGGCACTTGAGGAGGCATTCGGCACGACGCGTCTGGACATCTTCGAGTTGCGATGGGCGGAGCATGTGCTGGAGATGGAGCCGGATTGGCACAGCACCGTGGCGGAGCGGCTGGAGTTCCTTGGTGCCGGCCTCGTGTACCTCCACGAGGAGGGTCGCCGCCCTGACGACATCGACGCCCTGCGCATTGAGCTCCAACGCGTGCAATTCCGGCTGGAGTTCCGTGAGCACGGCAACCACCGTCTGTACCACGCCTTAGACGATGCCCTGTTCACGCTGCCGCCCGGGGGCGAGAAGACGGTCCGTCGGCGTACGTCCGAGCCGACGATGCGCCTTCGCGACAATCCCGAGGATCCCGACCGGCTTCCACCCGCTATCGAGGTGACCGGTGGGAAGACCGATGTGGCGCTGCTCTGGACATTCGGGCCGGACGGCGCGCCGCTCAGCGAGATCGTGTTTCACTAGTCAGGCGCGTCAATGCCAGTCTCGTCGATCAGCCATCGCTTGATCGCGACGGCATCGTGACGGCTCTGGAATCGGCGGACCAGCACGAAGACTTCTCGACCATCTTCGACATGCCGCGCATCGACCGTAAACCGCTGCTCAGAGCTGGTGCCGGCCGTCGTTGACTTCACGTTGACTTCGAAGGCTCGAATGTCCTCGAAGCGCAGCAGCCGCGGCTTCCGACGCCCCTCGACGCGCGGCAGGTGCAGGGACTTCGTTCGCAGGTCGAGCACCATGTCGTACCGACCTGCACGCATGCGCCAGTGCATGCGAGTCCAGCCGAGAAGCCCGGCGAGACCGGCGAGCGCCAGTCCGCTGTAGCTCATGATGGGGGGCGGATCGAAGCCATTGGTGAAGACGATCGGGAAGATCAGGAAGAAACCCGTCGCCCCGACCCAGAGCAGGCCACTGAACAGGGCAGGAGCCTTGCGCAGGCACATGCTGGTGCGATCATGCTCGCGCCTGACACGCATCCCTGCCGTCGCGCTCGGCACGGCGCGGCGGAGCGTGCGCAGCCCGGCGGTGCCTGCTGCCGCGGCACCGCCCAGAACGAGCGCATTGAAGGGTGTCATGAACAGCAGCACAAAGGGCATCGAGGCGTGCACGCCGCGGCGCAGTACTGCATCGGCCGGATCGGAAGGATTCACGAAGACCTGGCGCTGCGATCCTGCCGGATACTGCTCCGACAGTGCCTTCGATGCGCGATACCCGAGGTTCGTTCGCACAACGTAGCCCACCTGGATACGGTCGGAGGTGTACGGGAACCCGTTGACGAGATACCGATAGGAAACATCGGCGATGTACATCGGGCCCTGCTCGGGATCGTCCTCCACGAGCACATCGCTTGCGAGAATCGTCGCTTGCACCGGCGACCACGTCTCCGTCTGGGCTCCGCGCCAGATCGAGTAGATGGCGTAGCCGTTGACGAACAGGATCAGCGTCGGCACACCGATGACAAAGAGCGTAAGCGCCCCGAAGACGGTCAGCTTCGCCATGCATCCTCCCCCGGACCTCCCCGAGACGCGTGCCTCGGGTGGGTTGACGCGACTGCTGAAGTCTAGGAGCGGGGCTTGAGCTTCTCAGCAGCGCCTGGGAGCAACGCGTCCGCCGCCTCAAGCGCGTCCATCGCCTCTTCGAACGCCTCATCCGCGGCGGCGGACCAGGCTCGGTTGATCTTGCGGTCCGCAGCGGCGAATCGATCCATGAACTCGGCGAATCCACCGAGCCCGAGGCGTGCGATCAGTGGTGCACGGGCGTCGATGATCGCCTGGATGTGCTCGCTTTGGAGAACACCAAGCCGATCGACGATCATCGCATTGCGTTCATGATCGGATGCGAGGCCCGGCAGCGCCTGCTTGAGCGCCACGACCTCGGCATGGATCGCCTCGAACGCCTGTTCGGGTGACTCCTGTGCTCCGGATGGCTGATCCGCGTGGGCGTCGATCTCCTTCTTCGCCGCGGCTCGGACGAGACCCGCGCCGGCCAGCAGCCCAGCGCACGCGAGTCCGAAGACCAGCAGTCCAGGCAGTGCTGCGAATCGCCATCGCATGAGATCGAACGACTTCACCTTGACGCTCTCCACCTCGGCGTCCTTGAGCGCCGCGAGCAGGTCAGGTGTGAGCGGGTCGCCGCCGCGGCCGATGGGCATCACCGACTCGCGCGCCAGCAGCACCTGCTGACCGGTCGGGCGTGTCTCCACGGGCTCGATCGGGGGCAGTTCGACCTGCGGCCGCTCCCGCACGAGCAGGATCGGCTTGGGGTCCTTGCGGGCTGCATCAAGCTCGGTATGCAGCGCGGTGATGCTCGCGGCGAGCTCCGGTTCGGCCCGTGGATCGATGACGCCGGCAGGTGCCGACAGCGTGAGCTTCGCATCGCCGTTGTCGTCGAGCAGGTCGGTCTCGTCCAGCGCGTCGAGTGGGGCGAGGTACGCCGTTGCCGCCGCGAGTGCGCCGGCGATGAGCGAGACGGTCAGGAGTAGATACGCAAGCGGTCTCATGGCAGTCTCCAGCTCACCCTCGGAGGAGCACGATCGCGTTCACACCCAGTGCCAGCACGGCGTCGCCAACGATGAAGCCCGCCGCCAGCGGCACACCCCATTCCTCGGCCCAGCGCCGACCCTTGACCTTCGACACACCCATGTTGATCAGGCAGCCGATGCCGTAGGTCGAGATGTAGATCATCGGCAGGTACATCGACAAGCCGATGAGCACGCCGAGTCCGCTAAAGGCACCGAGGCCGAGCAGCGCACCGAGGGCCGCTCCGAAGCCGTACAGGGCATAGGGCATCTCGCCACCCTGCACTCCGGTGATGATCGCCTCGAGGGCCTGGGCCTGCGGGGCGACCGTGTCGGTCCCGACGCCGATGGGCACGCCAAACTTCTGCTCGTTGGTCGCGACGATCAGCAGCAGCACGGCCATGGTGATCAGTGGACCGATGCCCGTGCAGATGAGCTCCACAACCTGCTGCCGCTTCGGCATCGCGCCGACGAGGTAGCCCGTCTTCAGATCGGCCATCATGTCCGCGGCGCACGTGATGGCCACGCACAGGGCTGCTCCGATCAGCACCGCACCAAGAACGGCACCCGGTCCACCCAGCAGCATCACCAGCACCACCGTCAGCAGCGCCATGCCTGAGATGGGAGACCAGTCCGTCATGCCGGTGCACTGCGCGATGATGATTCCGGCGAACCAGATCCACAGCGCGCCGATGATGGCGATGAGTGCCGCTCGAAGGTGCGGATCAAGACCGGAGAGCATGCCCTTCTTGTGGGCGCTCATCGTCTTGGCGATCAGTTCCTGATCGGCGTCCGATGCATCGAGGAACGCCTGCTTCGCCTCATCATCGGCGAAGGCGATGGTGTATCCGTTGTAGGTCGTGGTGTAGTCGGCGCTCTCGACCTTCTGATCCGTCACCGGGCAGATCGTGTTGATCGCACGCGAGCCGGTGAAGTCCGCCGCCACGAAGAGCAGCAGCAATGCCGCAATCACCGCGACCACCAGCACCTTCAGGCCCAGTTCGTCACGCGTCGCCTGCGTCGCCCCGGCACTGGCGACAGCGATGGACTTGAACGCCTCACGAATCGCCGGCAGTGACGCGACCACGCCCATCAGCGCGCCGCCCAGCAGCAGGCCGATGCCCAGCGGACGGTTGATGTTGCCGTAGCCGAAGTTCGCAGCCTGGTGGTCCGAGACCGTCGCGGGCATCCACCCCGCCTGGAACAGCACCGGGTTGATCACGAGATACGCGAGCACACCGCCGGCAAGCACCAGCAGACCCGCTCGTCCCGTTAGATAGCCGGCCCCGAGCGCAAAGGGGGCGATGGCGAAGATGAGCTGCATCTCCGCCGGCAGCCCGAGGAAGCGACCCACGTCCACCTGCTCATCGGTGACGAGAAGATCGGGACGTCCGTCACGATCGCGGTCCACCCGCTCGGTCAGCACCTCATCCGTGGCGCCCTTCCCGTTGAAAGCGAAGTCCACCGGCTCGGCATCAGGATCAACTTCCCGCGGCAGCCGGATCTGCAGATCGGCGTAGCCGAAGGGGGCGGTCGGGGCCCAGCCCACTGCGACCGCTCGAAGATCACTCCAGGGCCGCTCACCGGCGGCCGCGTCCGCACTGCGGCGGGCCAGCTCCAGTGGGTAGGCACCGATGCGCGATCGATCGACTGGGTCCGCGATCGCGCGCTGAATGGCCGCGCGCCCTGCGTCGGCGGCATGGGCCACCTTCTGCTCCAGGATGTCCACCTGGTCTGCGCGGGCTCGCTGCTCCTCGGCGGACAGGTCGCGCTTCACGTCGGGCTTGTTCGCCTCGCGAGCGGCGATCAGTTCCTCCGCGAGCCTGCCATGCGCAACGACTTCCTCCGGCGCCGCCTCCGCCTCGATCCACGCATCAATCTGCTGCGTCAGCAGCATGTCGCCCCGCGTGATCCTTCCTTCCTCGACAAGGCCCTCCAACGCATCCAGCTCCGCCGGGCTCTTGATCTGCGGCAGCTGCGCCGGCGCGGCGATCAGTGCCGAGAGCAGAATGCCGACGAGCAGCACGATCGACTTCTTCGGGCCGGCACCGGGCGACTTGAGGATCGCAGCGACGGCAGTCGCCGACGGGAAGCGCAGGCGCTCGATGTCGAGCATCTGTTTGCGCAGCGGCACGATGAATGCGCCGCCCAGGATGGCGCCGGCGACGCACGCGAGCGTGATGAGCCAGAAGTCCAGACTGCCGACGCGGAGCTGATACCCCAGCAACAGCAGCACCGGCACGGTGAAGATCACGCCGGAGTTCGGGGTGTTGACCGCCGAGGCGATCGTCTGCCCGATGTTCGTCTCGAGGATCGTGCCCTTGCGGAGTAGACCTCGCAGCACACCGAAGCCGAGGACGGCGGCGATGGCCGACCCGACGATGGTGAAGCCGATCTTCAATCCCGCGTACGTGATCGCGGCGTTCATGATCGCGCCGACGATGACGCCGAAGATGATCGACGCAATGGTGACTTCTCGATACCTGCTTCGGCGCGCGGGCCCGTCCGACATCAGCGTCCTCCAGACGACACGAATTCACGGATCGCGATTCCGCTCATAGTGACGGCTGGGGCCACGGGACACAAGTTGTGCGTGGAGGCGGCGCTACTGCGACGACATCAATGCCTCGGCCACTGCCTGGGCCGCCTCGG
>JBCBTA010000197.1:0-6340 GCA_039818905.1 Planctomycetota bacterium | reverse complement strand
TTGCCCTTGTGCACCAGCGTCAGGCTGGTGCGCCCGTTGTCCAGGGCGTAGCGCATCGCGGCCTTCACCAGGCGCTCCGTGCCCTCCTTGCTCACGGGCTTGATGCCGAGGCCCGCCGTCTCCGGGAAACGCACCTTCTTGAAGCGCTCCGGGAAGTGCTCGGCCAGCAAGCGCTTGAACTCGGCATTGTCAGCCTCACCATGCTCGAACTCGATGCCGGCGTAGATGTCTTCCGAGTTTTCACGGAAGATCACCATGTCCGTCAGGCCCGGGTTCTTGACGGGGCTCGGCACGCCGTCGAACCAGCGAACAGGACGCAGGCAGACGTACAGATCGAGGATCTGACGGAGCGCCACGTTGAGTGATCGGATGCCGCCTCCGACGGGCGTCGTCAGCGGGCCCTTGATGCCGACCAGATACGTCCGGAAGTCCTCCAGCGTCTGGTCCGGCAGCCACGAGCCCGTCGCGTTGAAGGACTTCTCGCCGGCCAGCACCTCGTGCCAGTGCAGCTTCCGCTGTCCGCCGTAGGCCTTTTCGACCGCGGCGTCGAAGACCAGCTGGCTCGCCCGCCAGATGTCCGGGCCGGTGCCGTCGCCCTCGATGAACGGAATGATGGGATCGTTGGGCACCTGAAGGCCGGAAGCGGTCATCGTGATCGGGGTCGGCATGACGTCTCTCTCTCACTGCTGAAGGCGAACTCTGGGGACGAATAGGGCGGGACAGGATAGGGGATCAGGCCGTCTCGGTCTGGGCGGTTTCTGCCGCGTCCTCGCGCCGAGCAGGACATGTTCAAATCCCTTCACGGAGCCAGCTGGACTCACCGAGCCCCCTCGCTCGACCCGATATCCCCGGAATGGCCTTTCCCGTCGCCATCCCGATGCAGGACGACTCGCGCTACAGCCTCCATGGGTCGATGGCCCGTCAACTCGCCGATGTCTTCGCGTCGCGCGGGTGCGAGGTCAACCCGCCCGGGCCGCTCGATGCCGACCGTCCCGGGCTGATGCTCTTCCTGCGCGACATCCCGGAACTGCACCAACTGGCCCCGGAGATCACCCGACCAGGCTCGCGCATCGCAATCGCACAGCTCTTCGTGGACCACCCCTTCGCCCTCAACGACCGGACGATGGACCTCATCGCGGAGCTGCCGAACTACCGCCTGCTTCTGCCCTGCATCGACGGTGGCCACATGCTGCGGCTGCGCTGGCCTTCGCTCATCCACGCGCACTGCCCGCACGCGATCGCACCCGAAGCCCTGTGTCCGTCCTCCTCCATCACCGCAAGTGATCACGAACGACCCTTTGACCTTGTCGTGACCGGCAGCATCCATTCCGAGGCCGAGCTTGACGGGATGCGCACCCGTCTGCCGCACGCCTTCCGCCCGGCGACGGATGAGATGATCGGTCTGCTCGACGCCCACCCGACGATGCCCTTCGAACAGGCGTTGGATATCGCGCTCGGCACGGCGAACATCCCGCCCGGGCAGTGGCGGCTCGCCTCGAGCCTGTGGCACTACGTCGTCGCATCGGTCAATCGTCGTCGGCGCATCCGCTTTCTGCGCGCCATGCAAGGTGTACGCACCTTCGTCTACGGCGGTGCGGCATGGAAGGATGTATGCGACGGCACAATCAAGTATCAGGGGTCCGTCGGGTATGACGACATCCCCGAGATCCTCGGTCTGGCGAAGGTCTCCCTTGCCTGGGGACCGACGCAGTTCACGCACTCGTTCAGCGAACGCCTGTTGCTGTCGATGGGCGCAGGCTGCGCGACCGTTGCTGACGATCGTCTGATGGTGCAGCGCATGTTCCCCGTCGAGCCAGCCGACACCTCGACGGGGCTCGCCGCGGCGACGGTCTACCCGCCGCACCAGCCGCAACTCGCACGGCACGCGGTGCAGCGATTGCTGGCCGATGACGACATGCGCATCGACATGGCACGCCGAGGCAGGGCCATTGTCGAAGAGCGTCATCTCTGGGCGCACCGCTTCGACCTGCTGTCCAGCGTCGGCTCCGCCGCGATCGCTGCCTAGTCGTCGATGTCTCCGATTGCCTCGATCAGCGGGGCGAGCGATCGCTCGTAGCGCTTCCACCTGCCAATCGAGCTGCTGTACACCGGCTTGCGCACCTGATCTGCAGACGCGGTGATGGTTGTTCGTGACGTCTCGTGTGATCGCAGGCAAGCGTCATCGAAGGGAAGCTCGAGGAAGTCCAGCACGCGCCGGACCTGTGCTTCGTTATCCGTTACCAGGTCCTCGTATCGCACGTCGAGAATGGGCAGGTCCAGCACGTCGCGCCAGTGGGCCACGATGGCTCGCTCGACGGCGCAGACAGCGCCGATGTCCGCAAGACGCGCGGCCTGCGGGTGCATGCCGATCAGCAGCCGCGTGTGGTACGACAGCCCGACGTCGCGCAGGTCGCGCTGCATGGCGATGATCCGTGCACCGGGAAGCAGCAACTGTGCTGCGCCGAGGTGCAGCGCATGCAGCGGCGTTTTGTCGGTCACGTACCGAGCCTTCGCATCGACCGACTTGAGACGAGACACGATGGTATTGGCCTCGCGTCGCAGCGCTCCCGGCGTCAGTGATGCATCGTCGCGCAGGAATGGATCACTCGGATTGACACTTCCGTTCATCGCACGGACGGCGTTGGACAGCGTGGACAGCTCGCCGCCACCTGCGACATCCGGATGCATGTCGAGAATCTGCTCCATCAGCGACGTGCCCGATCGGGGCATCCCGACGATGAACAGTGGCCGCTCGGTCCGAACGCCCGAGGTCGGCAGGGATGCCATCGACGCTCGCGTGAAGGTCGCTCTCGTTCGATCAGACGCGGCGCGAAACACAGCTGCATCGAAGTGCAACGTCTGAAAGCTGTGTCCCTGCCGGGCCGCATCGAAGAGGGCGTCCTCGTTGCCAGCCTTGTCGTGGATTGTCGCGAGCGAGAACCATGCGCTCTGGCGAAGCTGTGCGGGAGCCGATGTGTCCGCTGCGACCTGCCGGAGGAGCGCGAGTGCCTCATCTGTCTGTCCTGTGCGCGCAAGCGCCTCGCCGCGGCACCAGCGGAGCATCGGGGTGCTCGCGTCGGCACTCGCTGCCAGTGCTGCGTCGGCATCGCCCTTGGCCAGCATCGCCTCGGCCAACGCGCCACGGGCGTCGGGCCAGCCGGATCGCATCTCCAGGGCGGTCGTGAGCGCGCGCACCGCGTCGTCCATGCGACCAACGCCGCGCAGGGCGACGCCGAGCCAGTAGTGCCCGCGCGGATCAGCACGCCGCAGACGCACGGCGGAGGTGAGATGTGTGACGGCATCGTGCTCTGTTCCGAAACCCGCGAAACGCGCCTGCACCTCCGCGGCCCCCAGGGCGAGAACGTACTCGGCGTTGCTCTCGTTGCCGCGCAGGTGGGCGCGCATGAGCGCGACGGCATCACCGGACCGCCCGCTATTCTGCAGCAACGCGCCTTCACGGATGACGGCCGCGGGGTCCACCCGTGCTGCTCGCCCCTTGCTCATGCCTCTCGGTCCGCTTGCGCCAGTGCTGCGGGATCAAGCAGATCGAGAAGCGGGCGGAGGTGCATTTCGTAGTTGCGCCAGCGCCCGGCCGACTTGGTGTGGATGGGTTTGGAGACCTGGTCGAACGACGCGGTGGCTGTCACGCGCGGGCCCTCATGCGGGCGGGTGGTGGCATCGTCGTAGGGCAGTTCGAGGAAGTCGAGCACGCTCCGCATGGTGGCATCCGGCGCATGTGCGATGTCACGGTAGCGGACCTCCAGCATGTTCAGCGAGAGGACGCTCTTCCAGTGCGCCATCAGTCGCGCATACCCGTTGTAGAAGCGCGCGAGCTTCGGCAGGGTCGAGCGGCGTGCGTGGGGCCCTCCGATGAATGTCGTGTGATACGACAGGCAGGTGTCTCGTGGGTCGCGGACCATATGAATCACGCGACAGCGGGGGAGCAACAGGGCGATGACACCAAGATGCAGAAAGTTCATCGGCAGCTTGTCCGCGGCGTAGCGCACGTCGGAGCCAATGCCGGAAATGCGATCCTTGTACGCCTTGGCCTGCTGATACAGCGATTGCGCGGTGATGCCGTCGAGACTACTGAGGACCGGATCGCTTTCGGTATATGGCACGAGCCGGCCGGCATCGAGCGCACGGACCGCTGCCGAGATCGTGGGAAGCTCACCGACGCCGGTGATTCGCGGGTGTCGATCGAGCATGCGCTCCATCAGCGTCGTTCCGGAGCGCGGCATGCCGAGAATGAACAGTGCTCGATCGAGCGTGGATCCCGACGTCGGCAGCTCCTGCATGCGCTCCGATGAGAACAGCTCGATGTGCCGATCGATCGCGGCGTCGAAGATGTCGGGATCGAACTTGCCCTGTTCGAGGGCATGTGCACTCGTCGCCGCGGCGAAGGCATCGTCATAGCGCCCAAGGCGATCGTGCATCTTGGCCAGGCTGAACCATGCCATGCTGCGAGTCGGAGCAGGCACATCCGCATCTTCACCCAGCGCTTGCAGTGCGTCGATGCTCACCTGCTCATGGCCGCAGCGCCACGCACATTCACCCAGAGCCCATCGTCCCAGCGGGTCACGCAATGCGCCGGCATGCGAGGAAAGCGTGTCGTACGCCTGCTCATGCTCCCCGGCGAAGATGAGCGCCTGCCCGAGCGCACCGAGGATCTCCTGATTGCCGGGGCTCAGATGCAATGCCTCTGCGAGGTCTGATGCGGCGTTGGCGAAGTCGAAGGAGATGAAGCGAGCTCGTCCGAGCCAGAGCCGGATGACGGGATCCTCTGGCCGCAGCCGAGCTGCCGCCTCGAGACTTGTGACCTGTTCGTTGCGTGTGTCAACGCCGCGCTGCGTCGCAATGATCGCCGTCTTGCCAAGTTCCATCAGCAGTTCGGCGTCTGCGCCCCGGCCGCGGTGTGATCGAAGCAGCTTGAGCGCACCTGCGACGTCGCCCGATGAGCGCATGGACTTTGCCTGCGCGATGGCCTGCCGCGGCCCGACCCGGGGACGCTGACTCCTGCCGCCGCGCTTCATGCCTCGTCTCCGCGGTACGGATCCAGCAGCGCGTCGTCCAGTGTGTCGATCAGCGGCTGAAGGTGCGGGGCGTATCGCTGCCACCGCCCGATCGAGCCGCTGGAGATCGGCTGACGCACCTGCTCGAAGGAGCTGGTGATCACGATGCGCTCCGATTCATGCGGGCGAAGGCACGCATCCTCGAAGGGAAGATCGAGGAACCCCAGAATCCGGCGGACCTCCCCTTCGGTCTCCCGCACGAGCTGCTCGTACCGCACGTCGAGCATCGGGATCGTCAGGACATCGCGCCAATGTCGCAGGAGCGCGTCATAGGCATTCATGAAACGCGCAAGCGCAGTGAAGCTGCCGGCCTGCGGATGCATGCCCGGCATGTGCTTCATGTGATATGAGATGGCGTTGTCCCGCGGATCACGGCGGATACAGATGATCCGCGCGTCGGGGAGCATGCGATCGATCAGCCCAAGGTGCTTGCCGTTGAGCGGGGCCTTGTCCGTGATGTACCTGCTGCGCCGATCGAGCCTGCCCATGCGCTCGGCGTAGGCCTTGCCCTCGCGATACAGCGTGCCCGCCGTCATGTGCTCATCCGTCACGATCGTCGGCCTGCTCGGCGACAGCCTGTTGCCGGCGAAGACGTGGGCGGTCGCAGCGATGTGCGGCTGCTCCCCACCGGCGGTGACGGCGGAGTGACGTCCGACGATCTGCTCCAGGAGCGTGGTTCCCGAGCGTGGCAGCCCGACGATGAAGAGGGCGCGTGACGACTTGATGCCGGATCGCGGCAGCGCACCCATGCGCTCGGCCGTGAAGACCTCGCGTGTGCGGCGCATCGACTCGTCACAGACATCGGGATCGAAGTCGAACGCGTCCAGCGCGTGGGCTCGCGTCGCTTCGCGCACCGCCTCGTCGAACCGCTTGGCCCGATCGTGGAGACCGGACAACGCAAAGCGGGCCGAGCGGCGCTCCTCCGCCGTCAGGTCCCGGTCGTCCGATGCGTCCCTGAGGACCCGCTCCGCCTCGCGGTCGTGACCGAGTCGCGATGCAACTTCGCCGAAGATCCAGCGGGTGGTGAAGGGCGCGGGGGCCTCGGCTGCGCTGCGGACGAGGTCGTACGCCTCTTCCAGTTCGTCGGCGAACCACAGCGTGCGGGCGAGCGTTGCATCCAGTTCCTGCGACGCGGGTGCGAGCTGTCTGGCCTTGCGGAGCACATCCAGGGCGCCGGGGACGTCACCGGTCTGCTGGCGCGCAACGCCGGCCCAGAAGAGCACACGATGGTCATCCGGTGACAGACGCAGGGCATGATTGACGCACTC
>JBCBTA010000196.1:0-6393 GCA_039818905.1 Planctomycetota bacterium | reverse complement strand
GAGTTTCGCGAAGAACAGACCTTCAGGTGAAGAATAACTGGCTATGAAGGCTGTGAGCGGTGCCGCCTTTGCAGCAGTCAGGTTGAGTGTCCAGAATGCCTCGTTCCACGCCAGGATGAAGTTCAAAAGGAGCGTGGACGCGATTCCCGGCACCGCCATCGGCAGGCATCCAGCCCTCGATGAGACAGTGCGTGACGCTCGGTGACGACGCGATGTTGTTGATCTGCGTCGAGAACGAGGCGGGCGCATTGGTCACATTGGCCCAGAAGAGCGTGTTGACGATCGTGGGATCGGAGCGGAAGTTCTCGATGATGCTCACGCCACCGGTGTTCTGGACGAACGAGCAGTTGATGATGACCGCCGGCGTATCAACGGCGCCAGAGTTCGCCATGGCGGCCCCGCGAGATGCGGCGTTCCCGATGAAGAGGCAGTTGATGAACGTCGGCGTCGCTCCAACGTTTGTCACGGCCCCACCACTTGCCACGGACCTGTTGGCGATGAATCGACACCGCTCGAAGGTGGGGAAGTCCAGCGGATCCTCGCCGGTGTTGTTCTGCGTGAAGACCGCACCCGGACCCGCCTGCACCACGAGGCCGACCGAGCGATTCTCGACGAAGTCGCAGTCCAGCATGAACGTGCGGCAGAAGTTGGAGATTGACATGCCGCCGCCGATCGATGCCTGGTTCTTCTCGAAGCGACAGCGCGAGAAGGTGACATCGGCGCGGAAGGTCACCACCGCGCCGCCTTCGTCCTGCAGTGTGCCGCCAAGTGGCGACTCGATGTCTCCATTGCCGCCTCGAATTGTGAACCCATCCACGGTAATGGGGTCTGTCTGTGTGATCGCCGACAGGATCGTGAAGGCATTGTCAGCGCTGTTGGCGAAGCCGGCAGCATCATCGGCGTTCGTGTCGCCGGTGAGGATCGTCGCGTGGGCAGCCGGGTCGGCCTCCGAGGCGAGTGTCTCGCCGCCGGCGAAGCCGCCGAGGAGCGCGATGCCACCGGGCAGGTCGAAGGCGATTGCACGTGCCGTGCCGGACGCAGGGGTATAGCTTCCCTCGGCGACCCAGATCTCCGTGACCGTGCCGTCGGACATCGTGGCGATCTGCAGGGCGCGATGCAGGTCTGTGAACGCATCCGACCACGAAAGGCCGGAGTCGTTGCCGCCTGCATCGACATCGACGTACAGGCGCGGCGCCTCGCAGGCGTCGAGCAGGCCGTCACCATCGCCGTCCAACGCGCCGTTGAGCGAGATCTCCCACCGGTCGGGCAGGCCGTTGCCGTCACAGTCGAACTCGGCTTCGTCGGGCACGGAGTTGCCGTCGATGTCCGTCGCGGTCCCCATGGTGATCTCGTCGGCATCGCACACGCCGTCGTTGTCGTGGTCATACGTCCGAAACTGCGACACGATGGCGATGGAAGCGGGAAGGACATCGACGGCCTTGGCTGGCTCCTGCGCGAGGATGCGCTCCTGCGCGACGTCGCCCTCGGTCCCCGTCGGCTGGCCGTTGAACATGACATTCGGGCTGCTGAAGACCAGTTCACGCGGTGCGGGACCGACGGACATCAGCGTCTGGAACGCCTCGTCTGGTGTCGTGTAGCCCTTGGCGAAGACTTCGGGACCAAAGGCGGTCTGGTCGCTGGGCCAGTCGTGGAACAGGCCGAGGTTGTGACCAATCTCGTGCGCAAAGGCGAGGATGCCGCCGCCGATGCAGTTGATGTTGACCCAGGAGAAGGCGTTGTCGGGCAGCGGGGTGGGCCCGGCGAGGACGCCGTAGCCTGCGATGCCGCAGGGACCGCCCGTCTCGGTCACGAGCATGACCAGATCGGCCCGCATTGAATCCCGGAGCTCGTGTGCGATGTCGAGGAAGCCGTCATTCTGCTCGCGAAGCCTTGTCAGTTCGGTGAAGCCGTCACCCGCTTCCGTGTAGGTCACCTCGACGGCGCCGACGAGATTGATCGTCCCCGTCACTCCGGAGTTGGACAGTGCGAGGTTGATGTTGTCTACGCCGGTCTGGATCAGCGCCTCGACTGCACCCGCGGAGCCTTGGCTGGTCACCGTGTCATCCGTGTAGAGCACGAGGAGATCCACAACAGTCGGGTCATCACAGGCGGACCGGACGACCGTCCGCAGGGCGGAAGTCCGGGCGAAATGCCCGCCGGCGTGATGCAACGGTTCGTGACTGCACCCGTTGCCGCAGACATGCTCAGGCTCCACCTGCAGTGCCGGGACGAGTTCGGGCATCTCACCAAGGGGCGTCGGGGCCGACATCATCGCCCCATGGACCGACGAGCGCAGCTGCACGACCTGGTAGCCGGCGCGTGTGGAGACCGTCACGAGGGAACTTGGATCGTCCGGAAGCACACCGAGGATCGGTCCATCACCGGCTGCCGCGTGCACATGCAGGATCGGGTGCACGACGGTGTCGCCAAGCCGAAGCACGGGCATGTCGGCGACAGCGGTCATCGTCGGGAGAGCGGCAAGGAACGGAAGAAGTCGGCGCATCGTCATGGGCTCCAGCATCGGCGATCGGGACCCACAGCGGGTGTGCAATCACGCGGCTTCAGACAATCTAGCAGGGGTTCATGGGTGGTACGACGCACAAAGGCCACCCAGTCAGCCTGGGAAGGGCCCTTGCCGAGCCTCTCAACGATCGCGGAACTGCTCGAACCAGTTCTGGATGATGGAGATGGAGGTGCGCTCTTTGTTCTCGTCATCCGGCGCCATCTTCACGATGAAGCGTTCGCCATCGGGTTCGACGTTCCAACCGCCATTCTGGAGTAACAGCGGCATGGCTTTGGCATCGATGACCCTGACCGGCCTTTCGAATCGAACCGTCGGCTCGCGTGTGACGACGGCCTCGTAGATGCCGGCCTCATCACCATCGACGGAGTAGTACAGCCGTGTTCCGTCGGTAGACCAGCGCGGGTTGCTTCCCGATGCCACGGAGACCTGCCACCTGCCGCGGCCATCGGGCATCTGGGTGCAGTACACCTCGGATTGCCCGGACTCGGCGGACGAATACGCCAGCAGTTCACCATCAGGGCTCAGCGACGGGAACCATGTTGCTGTTGAGATCGGGCTGATGGGTGTTTGCGTCTCCGGATTGTCCAGTGCGACGAGAAAAGCATCGTTGGAATCACCGCCGGGCATCCCGTCAAAACCGACGGCCATGGTCCAGTTGGCGTCGAAGCTGACGAAGAGACCGTCGAGTGGGGGCCTGGAGATGCCTGACCCATCGGCATACGCGAAGCGCGTCTGCATGTTCGTTTCGCTCTCCGGTGTGAACTGCACGTAGGCGATCTCGCGACCATCGGGCGACCAGCTCACCGGCACGTTGAACTGCTCTTCAAAGGTGATCCTGCTGTTGATCCCTCGTTCAAACTCGTGCACCCAAACATCGACCTTGGTCTCCACGCCCGCCGAGAATGCCAGTCGGCTGCCATCGGGCGACATCGTGGGTCCGAAGGAGACTTCAAAGTCGGCGGGGATGGCATCGATCTTCCCTTCGGGCGTCGCCAGCGCGAAGGTGCCGCCGTAGGCCGCGTTTCCTCGCTGCACGATCAGGCTGCCGTCGCCTGACACCGTGGATTGCCAGGCACCGGGCTCAACAAGGAACGGGTCACCGAGCACCTGCATGCCGTCCAGATCGAACGGCACCGCCCACAGGCTTCGCTCTCGCGGGCCGCGGGAAAACAGCACGTGGCCAGTCGATGCATAGGTCGGGTGCGAAAGGTACGCGTCTTCCATCTCGGCGATGGTGACTTCCTTCTCACCGTCATGCGCGACGACCACGAATCGCATGTTGGTGTAGTGACGCACGTACAGAATTGTGTTCGACCCGCGCGGTACGTTGACATCGTGGTAGTCCACCAGGCCTTTGTCGAGTGGGATGCGTTGTGACGGCGTTCCACCCCGCGTCGAGACCTGCATGATGCCGTCGCGGCCGTCGGAGTAGACCAGATGTTCGTCCGCGGTCCACCCCATGCCGGCGACACTGTCCAGAGATACCGGCGTGCACAACTTGATGGGGGAGCCGCCGCTCAGTGCGACCTTCGAGATGGAACTCCGCGTGTGGAACGCAATCCACGCACCGTCCGGAGACCAGCAGTGTGCGATGACGCCTTCCGTTCCGGGCAGGATCCGTGACTCGAAGGAGGCCATGTCCCGGACATGCAGGGCACCATCCTGCATGAACGCAAGGCGCGTCCCGTCGGGTGAGAACTGCGGCTCGGTATCGGTCAGCGTGATGTGGTCGTCATCCACGACGACATCGAATCGTCCGACGTCCTTTGGCGGCGCGGTCTGCAGAGCCCGGGCCCCGAACCAGCCTCCGGCGATGCAAGCAGCCAGCAGCACACCAACGACCGCACGACGCCCGGGACCCCAGCCGCTGGGCCCAGGTGCCGCCACCTCCGGCTCATCCCGGGCCCGCAGCAGATCGACACGGACGTCGCCGATGTCGCGGTACCGAAGTGTCTTGTCACGCTCGACGCATCTGCTCAGCACGCGACGTACGCCTGGTGGTGTCGCCGCGGGCAGACGCTCGAGATCGATCTCCTTGTGCAGGACAGCTCCAATCGAGTCGCTGACAGTCTCGCCGACGAACGGACTGGCGCCGACCAGCATCTCGTACAGCATGACGCCGTACGACCAGATATCCGTGCGCTTGTCCACGCGCCTGCCCCGCGCCTGCTCCGGGCTCATGTACGCGGCGGTGCCGAGGATGACGCCCTGCACGGTCGGCGAGTGCACCGCCGGCGAGGTGATGGTTGGGCTCTCACTGGCCATACCGGAAGACGTCGTCTCTTCGGAACGCGCCAGGCCGAAGTCGAGCACCTTGGCCTGACCCTCCGGTGTCACGATCACGTTGCCGGGTTTGAGATCGCGATGGACGACGCCGGCGTCATGCGCAGCTTCGATGCCCGATGCAATCTGCATCGCGAAGTCCATGGCCTCATCAAGCGGCAGAGGGCCGCGGTCCAGCCGCTCTGCAAGCGTCTCACCCTCGACGTACTCCAGGACGAGATAGCGCAGGCCGTCATGCTCCTCAACACCATAAATGCCCGCGACGTTGGGGTGGGTCAGCTGCGCGAGCGTGCGCGCCTCCCGCTCGAAGCGGGCAAGCCGGTCCGGATCCGTCGCCAGATGCTCAGGCATTGCCTTGATGGCCACTGCTCGATCGAGACGCGTGTCGTGACCGAGGTAGACCACGCCCATCCCGCCGCGACCAATCTCGCGCTGGAGGACGAACGGACCAAGTCTCTCAAACGGTGGCGACGACACCACGGCAGTGTATCGATACGGCGGCCACGCGCCATGCGCACCGAACTCCACGAATGAAACGGTGTTCCATCTTCGGCGTGCGAACAATCACAACAGTGGACGACATCGCGACATCTCGACCCGATGATCTGATCCGTCCCGAGCGATCAGGCTTGTGGTGCGCTCGAGGTGGGTTCTCTATCGACCCTCGCTCCGCAGTGCCGCTCGCCGTCATCACGCACGCCCATGCTGACCACGCCACTTCAGGCTGTGAACGATACATCGCCACCCCACATACCGCGGCCCTGTTGCGCGTGCGGTTGGGGCGCGACATCGTGGTTGATGAACTGGACTACGGCAGCGAGCTGCATCTCGGCGACACCCGGATCTCGCTGCACCCGGCAGGACACGTGCTGGGGTCGGCCCAGGTTCGTGTCGAGGCGCCCAATGAGCCGGTGTGGTGCGTCTCGGGTGACTACGGCACGCAGCCGACGCCCACGGCAGAGCGATTCGAAGTCGTGCCTTGTGATGTCTTCGTGACCGAGAGCACCTTCGGACTTCCACTCTTTCGCTGGCCGGATGCAGACGCAGTCGCCGAGCAGATGCGGACGTGGTGCGCGCAGAATGCAGCAGCAGGACAGACATCGGTGCTGCTGGCGTACTCGCTTGGCAAGGCCCAGCGTGTCCTCGCCGCGATCGATGCGGTCACCCAGCCGATTGGTGTGCATGGCGCGGTGCGCAACATCAGTGCCGTGTACACCGATTGCGGTGTCATGCTGCCCGACACCCTGCATGCCAGCGCCGAGAACGCAGGAGAACTGAGGGGTCGGGGCGTCGTCGTTGCACCGCCTTCACAGGCCGGCACGCCATGGCTGCGACGATTCGCGGGACCCAGCGGCATGCGCACGGCGATGGTCTCAGGGTGGATGACGCTGCGCGGCAGGCGGCGATGGCAGTCGCTCGACAGCGGGTTCGTTCTTTCGGATCACATCGACTGGCCGGCTCTGCTGGACACCATTGCACGGACGGGCGCCAGGCGAATCGGCGTGACGCATGGGTACGTCCGGCCCCTCGCGCGGTACCTCCGCGAAGAGCGGGGCCTTGATGCGTTCGTGCTGCCCACACGGTGG
>JBCBTA010000195.1:0-6414 GCA_039818905.1 Planctomycetota bacterium | reverse complement strand
GTCTTCACGTTTGAAGCACTGGATGAGCTTGCCGGCGTGTTCCTGCGCGGTGACGAAGGGCTGAGGATCGGTGCTGAAGCTCCGGATGATGGCGCCGGGTGTGAAGCCGGTGGCGTCTTCACCGCCGAAGAGATCAGGCGTGCGCGCGGTGCCGCGACGATCGCCGGGTTCGCCGCCGAGTGCACCGGTGACTCTGATCATCGGTGGAGCGTTCGGACCGAGCGTGACGCCAATGGCGCCACTGGCGCCGACGTGGCCGACGGACCACGTCTCGTCGTCGGTGATGCTGAAGATCGCGGTCATGATGCGGGCGTGGCTGTGGCCGTCGAAGATCTCGCGCTGGGCTTCGAAGATCTGGCGTCGCAAGCGTTCGCGGCGTGTGTCGGCGGCTTCATCGGCGGTCGTCGCGAAGCGCTCGACGAGGCGGGCTTGGCTGCCGCCGGCGTCGTCGATGAGTCGGGCGTAGGCGTCGGTGGCTTGTGTCGCTGCATCGATGAGGCTGGTCTCGACGCCGATGCGTTCGGCGCCGTCGATGACACCCTGGAGCCCCTTGACGCCGGGGAACTTCTCAATGGTGTCGATGGGGCCGGTGCGGCATCGGATGCCGAGGTGGACGCGCTGACAGACGGGGCGCGTGACGCCGAGTGCGCGGGCTCGGGCTGAGACGGTGGCGGCATCGGGGACGGCGTGGAGGAGGCCGGAGAAGGCGAGCCTGAGGCCATCGGCGACTGATTCGGCGTCGGCGAGGGTCTCCTGATGTCTCTGGTCTGAATGCTGCTCGCGAGAACGCTTCACAGTGGTCCTTCTCCCGGGTTCCTCCAGGGTCGTGCAGTCGATGCAAGGCCCGGCCAAGCGTCAAGTTGAGGCGCGGCTCTTGACAGGTCATCCCCACGCCGTATATTTCAGAACGTTCTTGAGATCAGTTTGAGACCATTTGGGGAAGAAATCAAGTCTGCGTTTCGAGGTCGGGGGTTCGATCTCGGGGCGGAGGTGGGGACGAAGGAGATTCCGATGACGAGGAGACTGGGATTTGCCGCTGCGCTTGTGGTGCTGACGGGGGGCGTTGCGTCGGCGCAGGTGACGGAGACGATCACGTTCGGCGAGGTCGGCAATGGGTTCATCATCAATGGTGAGACGATCCAAAACGTGACGTTCGACACGTTCGTGTCGGGCACGCCTGGATTCGACACGGATACGGACCTGCTGGTCGAGACGGTGGGATTTCCGGCGCTGCCGGGGAGCAACTGGTCGGGTCAGGTGCTGTACCTGGGCAACGACATCACGCCGACGGCCGACGTCGTCAACACGTTCGACTTCACGGTGCCGGTGTCATCGATGGAGTTTCAGTTCGCGAACATTGCGCCGACGACTTTCGCGTCGATCGACGTGACGGCGTATGACGCGTCGAACTCAGTGCTCTTCTCGCAGACGTTTCATCCAAGCGCGGGCCCGATCGTTGGGCAGGGTACGGTGAGCATCTCGGGCGTGGGCGCGATTGCGCGCGTCGAGGCGATCAGTCAGAATCAGCCTGGATTCGGCAACTCGTCGTTCATCGATGATCTCACGTACACGACGATTCCGGCGCCTGGCGTGGCGGGGATCTTGGGCGTGTCCGGTCTGGCGATGGGATTGGGGCGCAGGCGTCGCTGATGCGACGGTGATGTTCGGCCACGGCGTGCCCGTCGGAGGCGCGTCGTGATGCATTCGAGATGGGAGACGGACTGATGCAGTGCGCGCAAGCCGCGGCCGCGACGATTCTCACGCTGGTGTCGGGGGCGTTGGGGCAGTTCGAGATGCTGACGTTCAGTGAGGTGCCGACGGGCACGGTGATTGACGGGATCTCCGTTGGCAACATCACGCTCGGGTATACGCCTCCGGCGGTGATTCCACCGGGCCTCCCGGTGACGGCGGTGACGTACTTGAATCCTCCGCCCCGGATCGACAGCAGGACCGTGATGGCGCCGCCGGGCGGTGTGCTGACAGTGACGTACGCGGATGCGATCGAGCCAGTGTTCGGCGGCGGGCTGACCTTCGGTGCCGAAGCGGGGCGGATGGCGTACGCATCGGTGAAGCTGTACGACATCTACGGTTTGTTGGTTGGTGTCGATACGACGTACGTGTTGGGCGGTGGCGGCAACACGGCGAGCGTGCGGTTTGCGTCGTACGACTTCCAATGTGCTCCGGGGAACAGCAGTGCGGAGGTTCGTCTCGGGACGCTGGGAGCG
This sequence comes from Planctomycetota bacterium, assembly GCA_039818905.1. Lineage (GTDB taxonomy): Bacteria > Planctomycetota > Phycisphaerae > Phycisphaerales > UBA1924 > JBCBTA01. The sequence continues at coordinate 4,189 of JBCBTA010000195.1, read as the reverse complement.
CCGTCGTTCGTGATGTTGGACAGCGTGACATCGGAGATCGACGCGGACCCATTGCCGCCACTGGGTGACTATGACAACGACGGGATTCCGGAGTGTGCCACGAGTTGGTGGGGCTTCACCGGTCTACCGGGAGAGGGGGTGCAGCTGAGTGCTGCCGATCTGAACCGGATGTGGACTGCGGAGGATCTCGTTTCGCCAACGGCCGTCGAGGCGCCCGAGCGGTCGGTGACGCGCTCGGCGAATCACCGGTTGATCACGTTCGATGGCATTGCGCCGGGCACGCCGGTGGACGGTGCGGTGATAGCGAATGTCGCGTTCTCCTTTGATGAGGGGTCGCCCCCGGGCGACGTGCCGCAGACTGCAGTGGTGGAGGATCGGATCGACATTCCTCAATTCGGCTTCGAGATGCCGAATCTCGAGGGTCCGGCGACGGGCGTGCTGCGGCTGGATTTTCCGCGTCCGATCGAGTCGATCGGAATGCGTGCGGCATCATTCACGGTCCCAATGTCAGCGTTCGAGTTGTTGCTGTACGACGCGCAGGATGCGTTGGTGGGTTACCGGCAGTTCGGTCCGTTCACGGTTTCGCTTCCGAACATCGCGGCGCTGTCGATTGATCAGACGCCGCTGAGCGCTCCCGCGTCGTACGCCGTGATGCGTTTCGACGCGGCGGGCGGTCCGGAGGTGTTTGTGCTGGACAGGATCGAGTTCACATTGATTCCGACGCCGTGCGTGGGCGACGTCAGTGATGACGGCGACGTGACGCTGGTCGATTTCACGGTGCTGGCAGCGAACTTCGGAGCGACTGGCGGAGCGCAGCGGTTCCAGGGCGATCTGGATGGCGACGGTTCGGTGGCGCTGTCCGATTTCACGATCCTGGCGAACGACTTCGGCTGCCTGCTCGTGGAGTGATGCCCCGGGACGGAGAAGACGAAGGCCCGTCGCATCCGCGGCGGGCCTTTTTCGTGCGCTCAGTGGGAGGATTCCGTCCTCAGTCGATGTGCCACGACTGTGCGCTCGGTCGTGTCGAAGGAACGCGCGGCGTGGTGCAGTCGTTGCCGAAGCTGAACAGGAGGATCGTGAAGTCCTCAAGATTGATCCAGCCATCCTGATTGAGGTCGCCGGCGCTGCGCTGGGCATCGGGCCCGTCGCCGAAGTCGGCGGCCATGACGGAGAAATCCTCGAGATCGACTTCCAGATCACCATTGACGTCGCCGCTGCATTCGGGTGAGACGGTCGTGAAGGTGAAGGGTCCGTTGTCCGCCTGGGCGAAGCGCTGGGCGTTGTTGTTCTCGGCGGTGACCGTCCAGAAGTACGTCGTGCCGTAAAGCAGCGTTGCCTGTGGCACGGTGAAGCTGTGCCCCGGGGCATCAATCAGCGCGGTGACGACGGGCATGGCGAAGTCCTCGGTCGTCGCCAGAGCGAGGCGGTACCGCGCGGTGTCCACGGAGGGCTGCCACTCGAGGGTGATCTCCTCGACGGGGTCGAGTGCATCGAGCGTATCCGCGGGTGCGAAGAGCGAGAAGGGCCCGGGCTTGAGCGGATTGCCGTAGAGGTGGCGCAGCTGGCGCTTGTCGCCCGTGCTGAGCCGCTCGCGCTGGCCGATGAAGTTCTGCTTGGACTGATTCGGCGCAAGGACCGTGATGGTCCGACAGCCGCTGCACGTCGAGCAGCGCTTGAAGGCGCACTGGCCGTAGTGCATGAGGGAGTCGAAGTCGTAGTCGCCCTGCGGGCGGGCAGTACGGCTGGTGAAGTTGTACTCCAGACCAGACTGGATGTTGTCCCAGTTGATCTGGATGTAATGATCGCGATCGGAGCGCTGCTGCTCGTGGTAGATGCCGATGGCGTGCATCAACTCATGCACGATGACGTAGGGGTACGACCACGCATCGATCTCGACGATCTGTTCTCCACCCTCCATGCCGACGGCGGAGGAGTTGATGTCGCTGTTGATGAGCAGCAAGTAGTCCGCTTCATCGGTGCGCTCGACGAAGTCGATGGCGCAGACGTACTCGATGATGGCGATGGCATCGAGCGTGAGTCCCTTGCGTCGATCGGAGAGGCCCTCTTCAAACATGAAGGGGACGATGCCGCCGGGCCAGGTTTCGCCGCCGACGCTCCCGCGATCGGCATCGCGGGGCGGGACGACGACACATTCCACCTCACCGGGGGCGGGTTTGGGCAGGTGCGCAACACGATCTGCGGGTGCGGTCGGACGAAGCCACTCGATGGTGGGCATATCGATCGACTTGATGGTGACGTTTGCCGCGAGGGGGACGCAGCACATCGCACAGAGCGTGGCGTGAATCATGGGTACAGATGGCACACTTCGAAATGTCGTGAATGACCCGGAGAATTGCGGGCACTTGAACCGTTGACATTGTGGCGCACGGGGCCGGCAAGGCGAACGCTGCTGCGACGGAAACACCGAAATCTTCGGACGTTGCGCGCACCTGTCATCGACACCGATGAGACAGGGTGGGCGCTACCGATGAGCGTCAGACGCCGGCCGCTTCGGCGCAGTGGGCCGCGAGGAATCCGTCAACCGCGGCGCGACACGTCGGGCTGGTCTCGTCGCTCGTCCAGAGGTCGTTGTGCCCGCCGTGTTCGATGATGACGAGCTCGCCACGATCCGCCGCGGCGTGGATGGCCTTTCCATCGGCAGGCGGGCAGACCTCATCGGCGCTGCCATGCAGCGTGAGCAGCGGACACCGCACACGCGCTGCATGCGCAGCACGATCGAATCCCTTCCACAGTGGGCCGATGCCGAGGCGCAGCCCGAGAAAGAGGAAGGCGATGGGTGCGTTGAGTCGGTAGGGCAGGCCGCTCAGGCGCAGGACGTTGTGCGCTGGCGTCGGGGCGTGGCGATAGGCGCCCTCGGAGAGGACTGCGCGGATGTGCGCTCGGTCGTCGTCGGGCCGCGTGGCCGCGGTGACGATGGAGACGCCCGCGCCGAGTGATGCGCCGAAGAGCACAACGTCGATCGGTGCATCGTCATCGCTCCACGACGCGACGTCGTCGATGAGTTCACTGAGGAGAGCCGGCTCGCGCACGCCGAGGGCGCTGCGCCCGGGTGCGTCGCCCTGTCCCGGCGGATCCCATGCGATGATCCGCGCTGCTCGCGCCAGCAGCGGTTCCAGCCGCGGCAGGATGCCGAGCTTCGAGTCGCCCCAGCCGGGCGTGTAGATGATCGTCGGTCCGTCCGGCGCATCCCCGGGGATGGACCAGGCCGGGTACGCCTCGCCGCCAAGGTTGATGGTCAGTTCGTCAAAGGCGCGAGGCGCCGGGAGCTCGCTGGGATCACCCGGCACGCCTCTGGCCAGGGCGGAGGCGTACGTCTTGCGCGGCGGGCGGCGCAGGCGGTACGCGACCAGCCACGTGGCAATCGCCAGCGCCAGGACGAACCCGACGGCGAGAAGCTGTGCAAGGCCGAGGAGCATGAGGAGGAGAGTACAGGAGGCACACAGGCACGGAGGCACAAAGGGAGGAACAGACGCTCGCCAATGGTGCCCGGTCTGGTCATGCGTACTTCAGGGTGGACGCAGCCCTCGCACCTCACGTTGTTGCCCCTGCGCTGTCTTCCCCTGTGTGTCTCTGTGCCTCCGAGCCTTTGTGCCTTACCCTGTACCCATGGCAGGAGTTCACTTTTCATCGCCGTCCGTCGATCGCGTCATGGCTGATCAGCGGGCGGGCGCGTTCACCAGGCGGTCGATCAAGACCGAGTCCAAGGTCGCCGGTCTCAAGCTCGCGCTGTCGATGGTGGATCTCACCACGCTGGAGGGTGCCGACTCGCCGGAGAAGGTGCGAAGCCTCTGCCGCAAGGCCGTGACGCCGGATCCCGGCGATCCGAGCCTGCCGAGCGTGGCGGCGGTGTGCGTATATCCCAACCTTGTGGAGGTCGCGGCGCGGGAGCTCGTCGGCACCGGCGTGAACGTCGCGTCGGTCGCGACCGGCTTCCCCTCGGGCCAGTACCCGCTGGACGTGCGCCTGGAGGACACCCGGCGCGCGGTCGAGGCCGGGGCCAACGAGATCGACATGGTGATCAGCCGCGGCGCGTTCCTCGCGGGGGACTACTCCCGCGTGAGCGACGAGATCGCGCAGATCAAGCAGGCCTGCGGCGGCGCGCACCTCAAGGTCATCCTCGAGACGGGTGAGCTGGAGACGTACGACAACGTCCGCCGCGCGAGCGACC
>JBCBTA010000194.1:0-6435 GCA_039818905.1 Planctomycetota bacterium | reverse complement strand
GTCACACCGGTGCTGGAGTTCGTCGTGACCTCGCCGCCGATGCGACTGCATCAGGATTCGATCAGCCGTCGCTCGCTGCTCAACTCGCTCGCCAGCGCAAACGATCAGCTGCTGGAGCAGGACGACGAGGATGATGATTCGACCAACCCGATTCAGACGGCGATGCTCGAAGAGGAGCTGCGCCAGGGCAATCGCCTCGCCGAGACCGTGCGCGGCAGGCTCGAGGTCGTGCCCCACGGCGAGCACTGGGCCCTGCAGTGGAGGCCGGTGAGTCCGGCGGGTGACCCGCGCATTCTGCTCACGGGCATCACCTGGCTCGAATGGTCGGTCCTGCCGCGTGAGGCGGGGGTCGATGGCTGGCAGAGCGTGTGGGCGGCATTTCTTCGACAGGACTTCCCGAGCGCCGTCCGCCTGATCCTTTGGACCGAGAGCGGGCGCCATGCGGACTGGCTCTTCGAAACCCAGATCGCGGTGGCGGGACGATGATGCGGCGCTTCGAACAGCATCGCGGCTTCCTGCTGATCGCCGTGCTCGTGCTGCTGACGATCACGGTGCTGATGTCAGCGTGGATCCTGCAGCGGGTCACCACGCAGGCACTGGTGGGTGAGCGTCGCATCCGTGGCTATGTCGAGCATCACGAGCTACTGGGCGTGCGCGCCCTCGCGCTGCACTGGATCTCGCGGCAGGACGTGCGAGGCGAGTTGCCGGAGCTCGCGAAACGCGGCGAGGTTGGCTACCGGGCGGAGTTGCCCAACAACACGGTCGTCATGATGTCCGTCGCCGACGGACAGGGGGCGATCCTCTCCCGCGTGGAGGACATGCCGACTGCCGAGATCCGTGGGCGGATCGTGCGTGCCCTGCGACGCCTGCCGTCGGACCGCCCGGAGCTGACGCGGGGCATGGGGCCGCTGAAGGTGAGTGTGCAGGCTGCATCGGACGAAGTGCTGGAGGCGCTGGCGGGAGATGACGATGTCGTTGCCCGTGTCCTCGCCGAGGCGCGGCGGGCGGTCGATGAGGACGACGGCGATCTGGTGCGTCGTCTGAACAAGGCCGGCCTCGATCAGGAGCAGTCCCAGGAGATCATGGAACTGGTCACGATGTCTCCGACACTCTGGCGTCTTGACGTGGAAGTGCGGGACGACGTGGGGTCGCGTCGATACGAAGTGCTGGCCCTCACGGAGGGCAACATTCAGGTCGTGCTGGACAGTCGCCCGTCCGTCCGGGGCGATCGGGACCAGTAACCCCTTATTTGAGGGGTATTGACGCCTCAGGAGCGCGTGCGTGGCCAAGGCCGGAGCTGCATCTGGACTGCTGACCCCTCTGGGTGTCGTTGCGGCTCTGGGCGTCGCCATCGGCGTATGGCTGGTTCCCGGGACGCTGCTGGATGCTCGATCTCGCGATGGCGACGGTGACCCGACCGACTATCCCAAGCCCACCCTGCCCGATCCGCCGGCCAACCCGGAGTGGACAAGCCTGGAGCCACTTCTGACCGAGCTGCGGACGGAGATCAAGAAGCCCACGCCGGTGACCCCGCCCGAGGAGCAGGCCAACAGCGGCGAGGGTGGCGATGGAGGGACACCGGCGCAGCAGCCCCGGGTGCTGCTGCGGTGGTCCTTCGACGGCTTCATTCTGCAGAGTGGCCAGCCGGCCGCCCTGGTGACGATCGCCGGGTCGCAGCGGTTCATCTTCGTGGGCGAGACGATCTTCGACAGGACGGTGAACAAGGACGTCGAAGTGGTGGAGATCACCGATGCGAAGCTCGTGGTGATGTACGACGGGCTGGAGCAGGAGATCGAGCGGTCGGCAGGCCGCAGCGGCGAGCCGGTGAACATTCCCCCACGCGTGAACTCGAGCCGGAGCAGTCAATGAGCCGTCCGACGGTGCATGTTGCGACGGATCTGTCCACGCTGCGTCTGGTGACGCCGGAAGCCGCGGCGTGGACCGCGCCGGCGGACCTCGGCCTCGATGCGCCGGACGCGACGGTGCGCGATGTTCGCCGCGGCGTGGAGGAGTCCGCCGCGTGGCTCGCAGGGCGGCCGGGGATGCGTCGCCGCCCGCTGACGGTGATCGTGGACACAGAGGAAGCCATCTGCGCATGGGTGAAGGCGCCGAGTCCGGCGGGGCCGGTCGTCGGCGCAGCGTTTCACAGCCTCGGGCAGGAATGGGGCGATCGCTTTGCGGGCGTCTCGATCGAGCCGCTGACCGCACCGGGACCGCGCCGCTCGATGCTACGCCGGCCGCGCAAGGATGAAGATGCCGAGGAGGAACTGCCGCGCGAGCCCGGATTCACGGTGATTGCGCTGCGCGATGGTCCGCTTCGTTTGTGGCTGGATGCCCTGGACAGGCGCGGCGTGCGCTGCGCGGAGGCGATGTCACTGTGGCACGCCGCGGCGCGAGCATGGCTGGAGCCGGAGGATGCCACTCCGACGGCGATCGTTCTGCTGGACGGTGCGCACAGGCTGCGGTGGTCGTGGGCCCAGGGGCACGATCTGCTCGCGGCGGGCGGCGTGGAACTCGAGCCGCGCAGCGAAGACGAGGATCCGCGCGAGCAGGCGTCATCGGAGTCGGCGGTGGAGACGAGTTGTCGGCGCCTGAGTCTGGACTGGCTCACCTGGTCAACACAACTCGGGATCTTGCCGGAGCGCATGATCGTGGTCGGCGAGGGCGCATCGAACTGGGCCCAGCACATCCAGTCGAGTTGGACGTCGATGCACGTGGACTGCCATGAGGCGAGTGATGCAATCGGCATGACGATCGAGCGGCTGAGCGCGAGCCAGACCGTGGCGAGTGACACGGGACGGCAGCGCCTCATGCGCGTGACGCATCGACCGACTCGAGCGACGCGGGCCCGCTACCGACTTGCCGGCGTGGCGATGCTGCTGCTGCTGGTCGCCGTGAGCAGCGTCGCGTTCCGGCTGAGCGACAAGGCGTCGGAATGGCGCCGGCAGTCGCAGGCGGAGCGGAGCGGCGTCACCGAGCGCGTGCGCGAGATCTGGCCGGATCTGGTCGGCGGCATTCGTGATCCGCTGCGCACAGCGCAGGGCCAGCTCGCCAACGAACGGCAGAACACAGGTCCGGAAGCGCCCGATGCGCCGCGGCCGATCTTCGGCGAGGCGCAGCGGGTGCTGGGCATCCTCGCGACGGCGGCGGAGGAGAAGCCGGAGGAGGAGATCCGCCTGGAGCGTCTCGCCCTGGATCAGGATCAGCAGAACGTGCTGCAGTTCTCGGTCAAGGAGCGCTCGACCTCGACGGAGGTGCAGGTGGAGATTCGCGGCGAGGACCGTGCTGTGGAGTGGCGCGTGATGGGCAATCAGAATCCGCTTCGACCGCGGATGCAGGGAATCTGGGTGAACTGACGACGTGCGACAGCGTGCTCCCGAACTCGAAGCGCAGCTCCTCGCCACGGCGAACGCGGCGGACCGCGCCAACCGGCCACGACTGGTGGTGATTGCGCCCGCCCTGCTGCTCGTGGGCGCAATGATCTTCGCGCTGGTGACTGTGCAGCGGCTGTCGCTGGCCAAGGGCTCGCTGCAGGATGCACGGTCGCTGTCGGACCAGGTCGATCAGATCATCACACAGACGATGGCATGGCGGGCCAACCGTCTGCCCGTCGAGTTGTATGTGCAGAACCCCTTCATGGCCGACAACATCGACGAGATCCGGAAGACCGTGATGGGGTCGGACGACACGTCGATTCGCGTGGGATCGAAGCAGGCTCGCGCCATCGGGCTCGATGGCGTGCTGCAGCGGGCCGACGTGGACTGTCAGGTCGGCGACGTACCGCTGGATGCGCTGCTGGGATGGATCGAAGCGGTGGAGCAACACCCCGATCTGTCGCGCGTCTTCGTCGCGCAGCTGGAGCTGCGCCCGTCGGCAAGGGGATGGTCAGGAACCGTGCGCTTTCGGCGCTACGAGAAGACGCGATGAGAAAGGCAACCGTGGTGCCAGCTGATCATGCTCGAACCTCATGCGTGCGCATTGCAGTGCGCATGGCGCTGGCGTGGGTCGCGACATGCACGCTGATCGGCTGCGCTTCGCCGCTGCCCGAGGAGTCGGAACAGGCCAGGCCACTGCCGCAAAGCCTCGTACCGCAACCGACGCGGATGCGCGACGCACATGCGACTGCGGTCAAGGCATTCGAAGAGAACGACGCGGAGAAGGCTGAGCAGCTGTACCTCGAAGCCGTGCGCACCTTCAGCCAGTACCCCGCGGTGTGGAACAACCTCGGTGTGCTGCTGATGGAGCAGGACCGCTACAACGAAGCAGCCGAGGCATTCGCACGGGCGGCCGAGCTGGCCCCCGACGACCCCCGCCCCGTCTACAACGAGGGTTTGCTGTACTTCAACCGCCGCTATCCCCACCGGGCCCTCCCCCTGTTCGAAGAGGCCCTGAACCGGGACCCGAACCACCTCGACGCCCTGCGAGCATCGATCCAGACGCAGGTCCTGATCCGCGAGGTGGACCAGGGAACGCTGGAGCTGATCGCTCGGGCGATGATGCTCGATCCCGACGAGCGCTGGCGGCAGTTCTACGAGGACAACCGCTCCAAGATCGAGACCCTGCTCGAGAACCGCTGAATCAGCCGTCTTCCAACCGATCTGCGTTGACCGGCTCTTAGGGTCGGGCCATGCTTGTGGTCCAAGAGGTTGCCGGTCTGCCTGGGATATACATGTTTGGTTTCTGAACGGTATATGGCAGGCCTATTGTCTTGAAAGTGGGCGGAGGGCGATCCGCTCGGCACCGATACTTCCGGTGTAACGTTTCACTGTCCCTCCCGCGGGGTGAAGACCGCGTTTCGCACACGGATGAGAAAGAGAGAGCGAGCCATGACCAGGAAGTCCGCCGCGTTCTGCATCGTGGGCCTGTGTGCCGTCGCCGGTATGGCGATGAGCGTTTCGGCACAGGACAGCGTCGAGCAGACGCCTGGCAGTGGCGGTGACGCACTCTCGGCCTACGGCACGCAGACGACGAGGTACATCGTTGACCTGGTGCAGTTCCAGTCGTCATGGGGCAGCGAACTGGCGATCGGCCCGGTGCTCAAGGCGAGCAACGACAGCGACGTCCTGTTTAACACGCTGGTGCTCGGCTCGGCCACGGTGAGCCCGGACATCGAGACCAGCGTCTCGCTGGGCGGCTCATACACCTTCCAGCGCTGGACGACGCGAGGCCAGGGCATCAGCCCGAACAACGCGTCGCCGTCAGCCAACATCAACGTCTCCGCCGTGGACCGGCAGTTCGGCATCGCCCTCAGCGATCTGAATGCCAACCAGACCAACGTGATTGGTGCGGTCGTCGGCGTGAACAACAACGACGTGACCAAGCTGTATGTCCGCCGCACTCCGGCCGCGCACAGCAGGCTCTTCTCCGGCTCGGCGGACAACGGCACGCTGTCGCTCGGCGCGATGGATGCCTCGGGTCAGGTGCAGTTCCGCGCCGACGGCTTCAACGGCGATCCCGCCAACCAGATCATCGGTGACAACATTGCTCGCGTGAACCTGCCTGGACGCAACTCGGGTCTCAACGGCATCACGCGGAGCGGCTCGACGAATGCCGCGTTCGATGCGAGCGCGACGTCGTTCCAGATCAACGCCGGCACCGTCACGACCAACACGCCGGCGCTGCTGCCGACATCTCTCGGCGGCCCGATCGCCGTCGTCGTTGACTTCGCCAACCAGTTCCGTGCTGATGGTGGATCGGGCGTGATGGTGCATCTCGACGCAGCGGTCGATGCACATCGCGGCAACCCGACGCTCTCGACCATCGATGACCTCGGCGGTGTTGCGACGGCGGGCATGCTGGCCCGCTCGCTGGCCGGTGGCGGCATCGTTGACAGCATCAACGCATTTGCGGTGGATGCGAGCGGGACGCCGGTGGCCACGATCTCGGCGACGCTGCCGTCGCCGATGCCCGGCTTCCCGTCGCTGAACAGTGCCGGAGACGCCGAGTTCCTGCAGTACCTCAGTCAGACATCATTCCGCGGGCCCAACGGCCTGGTGGCGCTGGGTCGCGACGGCGAGACGGGCAATGCAGTGGCTGCCGCGACGGCTACTGATCCGACCGCGGGCGACTTCATCGGCGTCGCGCAGCTCGACGGCAACGGCGTGACGTGGGGAGTCGCGGCGTTCATCGGCCAGACGGTGCTCGACGGTCCCGGGGGCTCGCCCATCGGGACGCTGGCGACTGGCTCGCCGATCAGCATCTCGGCGCCGGCCCTCGACCTGCTGGGCAACGTGTACTTCGCCGCTCGTAGCCCGACGCGTTGCGCACAGCCTTGAAGACGCCATTCTGCGCCATGCCGACAGTCGGCTGATAGCGAGCGGCGAAGTACACGTTGCCCAGCAGGTCGAGGGCCGGCGCCGAGATGCTGATCGGCGAGCCAGTCGCCAGCGTCCCGATGGGCGAGCCCCCGGGACCGTCGAGCACCGTCTGGCCGAT
>JBCBTA010000193.1:0-6446 GCA_039818905.1 Planctomycetota bacterium | reverse complement strand
GCCGCTGTCGCCTGAGATTCGCCGCAGCTCCGCGGCGAACACACATTTGATCGGACACCCACGTGCGCAGTCATACTGCGCGGAAGATGCTTGGAGACCTCAGATCCACAGCAGTTTTCGGTTCGCATGACGGCAAACCTGTGTTTGTGAGACGCGGGGATGCCGATGATGGCGAAGAAAGGTGTTGCGGACTCTGAGCGCGACGGAGAATGATGCCCACTTCGCCACTGCGAGGTGCGATCATGCTTCTGGCCCGAATTGTTGTGACATCTCTCGTGCTGTTTGCGGTGTATGGCTACGTCATCCACCTCGTCATCAAGGTGTCCGGCAACGAGTCGGCCAGCCCGACAGTCTTGACGGTTGCGGCGATTCTCTCGAGTGCAACTGCGACTGCGTACTTCACCTTCGCGCTACGTGCAACACAGATTGTCGAAGACGACGACAGCGATTCGATCGACTATGACAAACTGAGCCCCGAAGAAGCTGCTGCGCGGTATCGAAAGTACCGCGATCGTGTCAGCCTTACGAAGTACGTCCTGTGCTACGCGTTTCTCTTCATCGGTGCGACCGCGGCCGCGAGCTATGTGGAATACTTGCTTGTCTCTCGCTACTTCCCGAGCGGAAAGACCGGCCAAAGCGTCGATGTGCTCATCGACTACCTCAAGACGATCCTCCTGCTGACATTTTCAGCAGCACTCGCCTTCGGCCTGTTCCTGCGCTACGCGTGGTCACCACACCGAGACAGTCGTTGCACGCTGCGGCGGGCTCTGTTCCTCGGTTGGGTCGCACCGGTCTCGGTCGGCATGGCACAGCTTGCAGGCCTTGGCACAGATGGATCACAGATCCTCGGCAGTGCCACCGCCGCGGGACTCAACATCTTTGTGTTGGACATCCCGGCGCTTCCGAAGGTCTCGGTCATTGAATACTGGGGTGTCCACCGAACGCTCATTACGCCCCTCGTCTCAGTGAGCAGCGCATTGCTGGCGTTCCTGCTTTGTCAGCTGGCTCTCAAGGTCGGTCGCACTGGTGGCGTGCAGCCGGAGTGATCCCCGCACCACTCGAGAACGCCTACAGCCGCTCCGTCGCCAGTGATGCCAGATGACTGCGCTCGCTCTTGGCCAGTGAGATGTGGCCAACCACGCCGAGACCCTTCATCCGATCGACGAGGTACGACAGGCCGTTGGACGAGGAGTCCAGGTAAGGGTTGTCGATCTGCTCGATGTCGCCGGTGAAGATGATCTTCGTACTCTCACCGACGCGGCTTACGATCGTCTTCACCTCGTGGGGCGAGAGGTTCTGGGCCTCGTCGATGATGATGAACTGGTGAGGAATCGAGCGGCCTCGGATGTACGTCAGCGGCTCGAGCACCAGCTGACCGTCGGCCAGCAACTTGTCGATGCGCTGCTCCGTCGTCAGGCTCTCGGCGGCCTGCAGATGCGAGCCGCGCGTCGAGAGCAGGTAAGCAAGGTTGTCGAAGATCGGCTGCATCCACGCCGTGAGCTTCTCGTCCTTGTCACCGGGCAGGTACCCGATGTCGCGACCCATGGGCATGATCGGCCGTGCGACGAGCATCTTCTCGTAGCGCTTCTCGGTGTACACCTTGGTCATGCCCGCGGCGACCGCAAGCAGCGTCTTACCGGTGCCGGCCGAGCCGATCAGCGTGACCATCTTCACCTCGTCGTCGAGGAGCAGGTCCAGCGCCATCGTCTGCTGCACGTTTCGCGGCATGATGCCGAAGGTCGGCTTGCGCTGGGCGTTGACCGGGATGAGGTGATCCGTGTCCGCCAGACGGCGGGCAAGACCCGTGTGGCTCTCGTCTGTCGCGTCGATCAGCACGACGTACTGGTTGGGCGACAGGCGAATGTCCGCCTCCGCCGAGATGGTCCGCGCGCCCTCGTCGCCATCATCCTCCGCCGGTTCCGGCTCGCCGAAGACCTCAACGACGACGGGGTCCGACCACAGCGTCTCCAGCGGCAGCATGCGCTCGGCGTACAGCTCGTCGATGAGCGCACCGTCGCAGCGCAGCGTGAGATAGCCGGTGTACAGGTGATCGACGTCAACCTTCTGATTCTCGAAATCCTCGGTGCGAATGCCGAGGGCATCAGACTTGATGCGGCAGTTGATGTCCTTCGAGACGAAAACGACGCGCTCGCCCTGTGCGTGAAGACCGTGTGCAACACCGATGATGCGGTTGTCGGGCTTGTCTTCACGCAGCGCCAGTGGGCGATCGGGCGATGCCATGTCGATGCGCAGCGTGCCCGTCGGCTTGTAGCCGGCGGCGGCATCGATGGCGGGCTGACCGTTGCCGAGCGTGACGCCATCGATCAGCCTGCCCTTGGTGCGCAGCCGATCGAGGTAGCGAATCGCCTCGCGGGCGTTGCGGCCTCGGTCATCGTTGTCTGATTTGAAGCGGTCGAGCTCCTCCAGGACGGTGAAGGGGATCACCACATTGTTGTCCTGAAAGACGAAGAGCGCCTGGGGATTGTGCAGGATGACGTTCGTGTCCAGCACGAAGGTCTTCACGCCCGTCTTGGGGGCGGGTTTCGGCGAAGTCTTCCGCTTTTTGCCGGGTGACTTCGCTGATTGCACAGGGTTGCTGCTCGGCTCCACCGACGTCTCGTGGGATTGCAGGGTCGTCTTCAACGCCGCCCGTCTCCTCCGGGTGGGATCGACGTCCGCCGCTGACAGAAAGACCAGCGGCGTCGCCGACACGGTCACTGTACGTACTGTATCGGTTGCTGCGAGGCCCGACCTATGACGATTCGCAAGACAACCGCAGATCCGGCCACCAACGTCGATTCCCCGGCGCGTGGGGAGGTTTCGGCCGCCGCCGCTCGCCGGCGCCTGGGTGCCTGGGTCATCATTGTCGTCCTGGCACTCGCGGCGTGCGCATGGCCACTGCTGGTGCAATCACACACGGGAGCGCTGCTGGCCGCGGCACAGAGCATCGCCGCGCTCACCGGCATGCTGGCGCTGCTGCTGACCACGCCTTCGAACGCCATTCGGCTGCGATGGCCGACGAGTGCGGCGATCATCGGCGCCGGGGCAGTTGCGCTGCCGCTGGTCGCATCCGCGGGCAATGAAGTCATCGGCACGTTGTTCGCCGGCTTCTGCGCGCTGCTCGTGCTCGGCATCCTGCTCACGCCGAACGCACCGCTCTCGGCATGGTGGGGTGTCCTGCTGCTGTGGCACCCGGGGCTGTGGCTGCTGTGGGAGCCGATGACCGGCGGCGCCTCCATGCTCATCGCCGGCGGTTCCCGCGCCGGTGTGCTGCTGGCCATCATCGTGATCTACGGCGTGTACAACGACTGGCCACGCCGCTTCGTATGGAGTGCTTGGGCCATCTCCGGCGTGCTCGTGGGTGTCTCGCTCTTCGGCGTGTAATCACTCCGAAGGCTGGATCACCCAGATCTCGATGCGAAGTTCGTGGACCTCGTACGTCTCATCCTCCGAAGGATCGACGCGCATCGTGACACGACCATCGAGGGCAGCAGTCTTCTCGCGATCGTTGGAGTACGTCGCCCACTCCTTCCGCTGGCCCCGATCCCAGCCTCGATACGTCCGGACGGTGCCGGCGTTGTTGGTGCGATCGAAGATCTCCCACCGCTTGCCACCATCGATCCAGACAAGGTCATCCATGCAGAGTTCCTGCACCTTGTTGATGTTGCACAGCTCACTGTTGAATGCGAGCCCCGCAGTGTCCAAGCCAACCTTGACCCACGCAACCCGATCCAGGGTGATGTCATCCGGGACGTCGAACGTCCCTGTAAACGATCGGCTGTCTCGAAGGTCGCGCCCCATGCCGGGAAGCTCCGTGAAACTGAACACCATCGGGTTCTCGGGCGGTGACGGAGGGGGCGTTGGTGGTGGTGGCGGATCAGTCTTGCAACCGCCGAGAGCGACGCAGGCGACAGCGAGTAGCAGGATGCGCATAGTCAGACCTCCGCGAAGAATCTGACGAGGTTACCCCGGTCATCAGGATCGCAACATCCCCTTGCGATGGGATGCTCCACGAACGCATGCACAGGACGCGGTAGCATGCCTGCATGACGCTGGTCCAACGACTTCTCGACGTCATGCGCACCATCGCGCCGGAGTACCTCGCCGAGTCGTGGGATCAGGTCGGCCTGCACGTCGGCAACCCCGATGCAGCACTCACCGGACCTGTCCTCCTGACGATCGACCTGACCGAGGCCGTCGCGGCCGAGGCGATCGACATGCAGGCCGGTGCGATCGTGGCGTATCACCCGCCACTGTTCAACGCCATCAACCGCATCACCACCGCCGATGCCAAGGGACGCATGCTCCTTGACCTCATCGGCGCCGGCATCGCCATCTACTCGCCGCACACCGCCCTCGACGCCACGCATGGCGGCGTCGCCGACTGGCTCATCGACCTTGCCGGGCCCGGGAGCGATCGTGCCGCCCTCCTGCCCCACGAATCGCTCGCCAACACACACAAGCTCGTGTCGTTCGTGCCGAAGGCCAACGTCGATGCGGTGCGCACGGCACTCAGCGATGCAGGCGCCGGCATCATCGGTGACTACGAGCAGTGCTCCTTCATGCTCGACGGCAGCGGCACCTTTCGAGGCGGCGAGGGCACCAACCCCACGATCGGCACCCGCGGCACGTTCGAGACCGTCGAGGAGGTGCGCCTCGAGATGGTCTGCCCGAAGCCGCGGCTGGCCGCCATCGTCGCCGCCCTGCGCGCGACGCATCCCTACGAGGAGCCGGCGTTCGACATCTACTCGCTCGACGCCGCCCCCGATCGCAGCACCGGCCCCGGCCGCGCGCTGACGCTTGACACACCCGCATCCGCCCACGACATCGCCGCCCGCGTGCGCACGGGACTCGGTGTCAAGAACATCAGGGTCGCCGCGGCGTCGGACACGCCGATCACGCGCATCGGGGCGTGCCCGGGCGCCGGTGCTTCGCTCGTCGGCGACGTGATCAGCGCCGGATGTCAGGCGTTCATCACCGGTGAGATGCGGCATCACGAGGTGCTCGCCGCTCTGGAACGTGGCTGCTCGATCATCCTCGCCGGACACACCAACACCGAACGCGGCTACCTGCCGGTGCTGTGCGACAAGATGCACGCCATCGAGTCATCGCTCGACGTGCGCATCAGCGAGGCGGATCGCTGGCCGTTCGACGTCGTGGCGTAGCGCTACGCTCCCGAGCCGAGACCCCACGTCGCGCCCTCGGCGTCGGGCGTGGCGTCGAAGACGGAGCGATCCTCCAGCACGACCTTGCGCTCGTTGTAAATGCGCTCCAGGCGCTCGGTCATCGGCTGCACACTCGCAAGGCATACGCCCGAGGCAATGAGCAGATCGATCAGGTCGTGGTAGTCCGACAGCGCGATGTGCTCCCTGCCGCAGCGCGCGGTGGCGACCGCCTGCTCGTCGCCCGCCTGCACCGCCGTCAGATCCGCCATGTTGTGGTAGTTGCCAAGCGGGAGGCACAGGCATGTGGACTCCCACCCGAAGGCCTGATACACGGTCGCCTCGCATGCGCCGCCGGGCATGAGCTTGCGCTGCCACGCGAACGGCGCGTCGTCGGACCGTGATGCCACGATCTGCTCGGCGAGCTTGGCGTACGCCGACGTCAGGGCCGGGCTGAAGGTCGAGATGCGATCACCGACGCGCACGATCGGGCCGCCACCCAGCGGCGACTCCTCGAACGCGCGCGAGTTCTCCAGCAGCACACACCGTGCGTCGGCCGGGATGAACCCGCTTCGGCACGCCGCGACCGCGCCCACGAAGCCAACCTCCTCGGCCAGCGTGAACAGCAGACCGACATGCCGGGCCTCCTCCCGACCGTGCAGCTCGTCCATCGCAGCGCACGCCGCGGCGACCGCGGCAAGATCGTCACAGGCGTGCGTGTGCCACACGCCGTCGATCTCCTCCGGCTGAGGCATGCTCCACCGGGCGATGTCGCCAACGGCGATGCCGTCGGCCTCGCCGCCAAGCTCGGCGAGGCAGTCGCGGAAGGGATCGGCCTTGCCCGTCTCCAGCAGCGTGGCCGACACCACGTCGCCCGACGCCGTGACGATCTCGATGGGTGCGTCCTCGAAGTACGGGTCCATGACGCCGCCCCGGAACGACAGGCGGAGGGTCTGCGGCCCGACGATGCTCTCCACCACGAAGGCCGGGTGGTCCAGATGCGCGGTGATCAGCAGCGCGGGACGCGACGGGTCGGCGTCGCGGTGACGGATGAGCATGTTGCCGACGTCGTCGCGCGTCAGTGCCAGATCGGTGCGCTCGGAGAGCCACGCCTCGATCCATGCGATGACGCGATGCTCGCGCCCGGCGGCAGTCGGCAGGACGGTCAGCTCACGCAGCCACTGTTCGTGCAGCCGGCGCGTCGATGCGGAGAGCGGATCAGGAATGGGCGGTGCGTCGGTTGACATGGGGCCTCCAGTCCACAGGCGGTGCAGGCAGCATAGG
>JBCBTA010000192.1:0-6498 GCA_039818905.1 Planctomycetota bacterium | reverse complement strand
GCTCAGCACGAGCGCTCGACCAGCGACTACGACCGCGAGAAGCTCATGGAGCGTCTGGCCAAGCTGACCGGTGGCGTTGCCATCATCAACGTCGGCGCCGCTACCGAGACGGCCATGAAGGAGCGCAAGGATCGTGTCGAGGACGCCCTCAACGCGACCCGTGCGGCGGCTGAGACGGGCTACGTGCCCGGTGGCGGCGTGGCGCTGCTTCGCACCATCGACGCGCTGGAGGCCGGACGCAAGAAGGCCAAGGGCGAGGAGAAGCTGGGCTTCGAGATCGTGCTCGCCGCGATCGAGGCGCCGCTGAAGCAGATCGTGGACAACGCCGGCGACGGCGGCGATCTGGTCGTCGAGAAGGTCAAGGAACTCGGCGGCAGCCAGGGCTACGACGCCGCCAAGGGCGACTTCGTGGACATGGTCAAGTCGGGCATCATCGACCCGGCCAAGGTCCCGATGACCGCGCTGAAGAACGCGGCATCCGTCGCCGGCCTCATGCTGACGACCGACGTCATGATCACCGAGCTCAAGGAGGACGCCGAGCCCGTCGCGGGCGCCACGGCGTAACACCTCTTCAGTGAACACATGCGAGTCCGTGCGCGAAAGCGCGCGGACTCGTTTCTTGCCCTGCGTCGCTTGATTGCCGAGACCACGGAAGGAACGGGCGCCTGACTCATGCCCACCACCCGCGACTATTACGAAGTTCTCGCAGTCGAGCGAACGGCTGACGGTGACGAGATCAAGCGCTCCTATCGGCGCCTGGCGATGAAGTACCACCCGGATCGCAATCCGGGTGATGCCGAGGCCGAGGCGAAGTTCAAGGAGTGCGCTGAGGCGTACGAGGTGCTGTCAGACGACGGGAAGCGCCAGATCTATGACCAGTACGGTCACGAAGGTCTTCGCCGCGGCGCCGGCGGCGCGGCCCACGACTTCAGCCGCATGAACGTCGATGACATCTTCTCGATGTTCAACGACATCTTCGCGGGCGGTGGCGGCTTCGGCGGCCAGCGGACCCGCGGACGGCGCGGCGGCGTTGCCCGGGGCTACGACCTGGAAACCGAGGTCGAGATCGACTTCGGCGACGTTCTGCGCGGCGTCTCCAAGGACGTGGAGTTCACGCGTCTGGACGTTTGCACCACCTGCGGCGGCGACGGCGCCAAGCCCGGGACGCAGCCCAAGACCTGCTCGACCTGCGGCGGCGCGGGGCACGTCATCCAGACCGGACTCGGCGGCATGTTCCGCATGCAGACAGCCTGCCCGGCGTGCAAGGGCCGCGGCAAAGTCGTCGTCGAGACCTGCTCGGACTGCTCCGGTGAGGGTCGCGTGCCCAAGACGCGCAAGCTGGAGGTGCAGATTCCCGCGGGTGTGCACGAGGGACAGGCGGTGCGTGTTGCGGGTGAAGGTGAACCTCCGCCGCAGGAACTGAGCGCCGACGGTACAGGCCGACGCGGCGATCTCCATGTGGTGGTGCGCGTCAAGCAGCATGAGCTCTTCCAGCGCGAGGGCGATCATCTGGTGCTGGCGATGCCCATCAGCTTCACACAGGCCGCGCTGGGCGCGCACGTCGAGGTTCCGACGCTGGAGGATCCGGCGAGCCTTGTGATCCCCAAGGGCACGCAGCACGGCGCACACTTCAAGATCAGGAACGCCGGGCTGCCCAATCTGCGCAGCGGACGGCGCGGCGACCTCGTGCTCATCGCGGGTATTGAGGTGCCGAAGAAGCTGAACGAGAAGCAGGAGAAGCTGCTGCGCGAGCTGGCCGAGGTCGAAGGCGAGCACGGCATTCTTCCCGAAACGCACGGGTTCTGGAGCAAGATCAAGGACTTCCTGGGTGGCTGAGCACATGGCAAAGCACGACGACGAGCACAACGAGGCACACGTGAGCGACGACGGTCCTGTCACCGAGGCGGATCCGGATGCCACCGCGGCCCTGATCGACGATCTGCAGGCGCAGATCGCCGAGGCCGACAGCCGCTACAAGCGCGCGCTCGCGGACTACCAGAACTTCCAGCGCCGCTCCGTCGAGAACGAGCGTCGCGCACGTGAGGATGGCATGGCCCGCGTGGTCGAGTCGCTGATTCCCGTGCTGGACAACTTCCGGCTCGCGCTGCAGCAGGATCCCGCGGAGACGAGCGCCGAGCAGCTCTTCGGCGGCGTGCGCGTCATCCTCGATGAGTTGACGAAGTCGCTCAGCGCCTACGGCGTCGCGCCCATTGAGCCTGCGCCGGGCGACGAGTTCGACCCGATGCAGCACGAGGCGATGATGCGGGCGCCCAGCGATGACATCGCCGAGGGCGCGGTGGTCATGCTGCTGCAGGCCGGCTACGCACTGGGGCAGCGCGTGGTGCGTCCCGCGAAAGTCTCGGTGAGCGCCGGTGGGGCGGACGGAGGCGCGGCCGATGCCGACGTATGACTACGCCTGCCGCGCATGTGGCCACGAGTTCGAGCTGTTTCAGTCGATGACCGAGCCGGTCAAGCGCAAGTGTCCGGCGTGCTCCAAGCTCAAGCTCGAGCGACTGATCGGCACGGGTGCGGGCGTCATCTTCAAGGGCGGCGGCTTCTACGAGACGGACTATCGCAGCGAGTCCTACAAGAAGGCGGCCGAAGCCGACAAGAAGTCGAGCGAGCCGGCGAAGACCGACGACAGTTCGAAGAAGAAGTCCGACACCACTGCTTCGTCCGAGGCGCCCAAGAAGAAGAAGGCGCCTGCGAAGAAGTCGTCCGAGTGATCGCGTTATGAACGCAGTCGCCCATGGCATCGACATCGTCGTCGTCGCGCGGATCGCGCAACTGGCGTCGGCCCATGGCGATCGCTTCTTCCAGCGGTGCTTCACCGAGGCGGAGCGCGACTACGCGGAATCGGGCGGTCGGCGGCGCGATGAGCATCTCGCCGCACGCTTCGCGGCCAAGGAGGCGGTGCTCAAGGCTCTGGGCACTGGTCTGCGCGAGGGCATCGCCTGGACGGACATCGAGGTCACGCGGGCGGCGACGGGTGAGCCCGGGATCGAGCTGCATGGACAGGCGGCAGCCGCGGCGACACGACGCGGGATCGACCGGTGGCTGCTCTCCCTGTCTCACACCGATGGCACCGCTATGGCGTCCGTCATCGGGCTGGCCTGAACCGCGGCCTTCGGCGGCACGATTGCCCCGACGCTGCTCAACGCTGATAATCCTCCGGTGGCCCGACCCCGCAAACACAGCCCGGCGCTCTACGAACTGATCGGCACACGCCCTCGCGGTGTGCGGCCGGTCGAGGTGCGTGCCCCGGTGACTGCGGAGGACCAGGTGGCCCACGCGCCGCCGGCCGAGGACGAGGAGCGCCCGCCGCTGCTCGGTCCTGGCAGGGTGGTCCGCCTGCCCGTCGGGTTTTTCTTCTTCGGCGCGGCCGTCGTCATTGCGGCTGGTCTGGGCGGCTACGCCATGGGCTACAAGGTCAGCGAGCACCACTTCGAGGCGGAACTGCAGGCCCAGGCTGCCGGGAGTGCGCTGACGCCGAGCGATCCGCTGCTGGATCAGGACATCACCCCGGGCCTGCTGAACCCCTCGAACGGGTCCAGTGGGGCCAATCGGCCCGCTCAGGTGCCTCGCGAGCCGGCAGGGCAGGAGGAGGGCGGGCCGGGGCAGGGACGTGGGCAGGTCATTCGGGTGTGGGATGGCACGCCGGATCCGCGCAGTGCGGGGCTGAATTACTTGATCGTGTTCCGCGAGGCCCGCGACGAGGCGGTCGCCGCGGCGGACTTCCTCTCTGAGCGGGGATACGACGTCGCGGTGGTGCCCTCAGGAAAGTCGCTGGCGATCGTGGTATCCTTGTCGGGCTTCGAGGGGTCGGTCCGCGAAGGCGGCGGGCCGAGCCACATCGCGGCTATCAAGCAACTTGGCAAGGAATACCGTCGAGCCGGTGGGGCAGGCGATTTCGACTCCGCCTACTGGGATCGCTTCGACGGATAGTGGATCACGAGACGACGAGGCCGCGATGCAGGCCTTGCGAACACTGGAGCGCAATGACATGAGCCTGCATTCGAGCCTGAAGACCGGTGGTGACCTCGTCGCCAAGCGCAGCGTGATGAAGCGTCACGAGCGCATCGAGAAGCTAAAGGAGACCAAGGACTTCGATACGTCGAAGAAGCCCGTGATCGGTCTCCCGAAGACCAAGAGCAGCTAAAGCGGCCTTTCGAACAGTCGTTGCGACCGGAGGGTGCCGCCATCCGCCCCGGGGATATCGTTGCGCGCGGAGCATGACATGGACGTGGATCGTCTGATTTCGGATCGTTCCCGAGCTCTGGACGCCTCTGGCATCCGCAAGGTGTTCGAACTCGGCGCGACGATGCAGAACCCAATCAATCTGTCGATCGGTCAGCCCGACTTCGCGGTACCCGAGCCGATCCGACAGGCCGCGGTCGATGCCATCGAGCGGGGTGACAACGGCTACTCCATGACGCATGGTGTTGCGCCCCTGCGCCGGCGCATCATCGAGCACCTGCGCGAGGATCTCGGGTGGCCCGACGATCTTGGCGCACCTGACGCATCGGCGGGAGTCACGGTGACGTCGGGCACGTCCGGCGCACTGTTCCTCGCGATGATGGCGCTGCTGTCGCCCGGCGACGAGATCATCATTCCCGATCCGTACTTCGTGGCGTATCCGCACATGCCGGCCCTCGCCGGAGGCCGCGCCGTGTGCTGCGACACGTACCCCGACTTCCGGATGACCGCAGAGCGCATCGAGCCGCTGATCACGTCCCGCACGAAGGCGGTGCTGATCGACTCGCCCGCGAACCCGACGGGCGTCGTGATGAGCACGCAGGAGTGCCGCGATGTGCTGGAACTGTGCCGCGCGAAGGGCGTGCTGCTGATCAGCGACGAGATCTACGACGCCTTCACGTTCGCCGATCATCGAGCACAGACGGCGTCGGGCATGAAGGCGCCGTCGCCTGCCCGAGAAGCCGGCGCGCACGAGGATGTGCTCGTCATCCGGGGCTTCGGCAAGACCTACGGCTGTACCGGGTGGCGCATGGGATACGCCGCGGGCCCGGCGCGGGTCGTCGCGGAGATCACCAAACTCCAGCAGTACACCTATGTCTGCTCGCCAACGCCGCTGCAGCATGCATGCATTGGCGCCTTCGACGTGGACATGGAGGAGACGGTGTCACGGTTCCAGCGCCGGCGCGACATGGCCCTGGAGCGTCTCGGCGCCGTGACCAATGTGCCGATGCCGGGCGGCGCGTTCTACGCCTTCGTTGAGATTCCCGAAGGGCTGGGCATCTCGGGACAGGAACTGTTTCATCGGGCGGTGGAGCGGAACGTGCTGGTGATCCCCGGCGGTTTCTTCTCCGAGCGGGACACGCACATCCGCCTGAGCCTCGCCGCACCGGAGGATCGTCTGGCCGAGGGTCTCGACATCCTGGCCGATCTGATGGGCGGCTGACGGCGCGAAACTGCGCGCCGGGGACCGGTCTTCGTTGACCGGAAATCGGGACGGACCTACCGTTGGGAAAGCGTTTTACTGACGCTCGCGGCATCGCAGACATGCCGCTTCGAATGACTGAAATCAACGTATCGAAAGGGACGCTGCGATGGCCATCAAAGTGGGCATCAACGGCTTCGGCCGCATCGGCCGACTGGTCTACCGGGCTGGTCTTGAACAGGGCATCGAGTTCGTCGCGGTGAACGATCTGGTTCCGGCGGAGAACCTCGCCTACCTCGTGAAGTACGACTCGACGCACGGGCGCATCGGCAAGTCCGTGTCGCACGACGACGCATCGTTCACTGTGGACGGTAAGACGACCAAGTGCCTCTCGGAGCGCGATCCGGCATCGCTCCCCTGGAAGGACCTCGGCGTTGACTACGTCATCGAGTCAACAGGCCTGTTCACCAAGCACGACGATGCCGGCAAGCACCTCACCGCCGGTGCAAAGCGTGTCCTGATCTCTGCGCCGACCAAGTCGCCCGACCAGGTGCCGACATTCGTCTACAAGGTCAACCACGAGGACTTCAAGGATGAGCACACCATCCTGAGCAACGCGTCGTGCACGACCAACTGCCTCGCGCCCGTCGCGAAGGTGATCAACGATGAGTTCGGCCTGACCGAAGGCCTGATGTCCACGATCCACGCCGCGACCGCGACGCAGCCCACGCAGGATGGTCCGAGCAAGAAGGATCTCCGTGGCGGCCGCAACGCCTACACCAACATCATCCCGGCGAGCACCGGGGCCGCCAAGGCTGTCGGCCTGTGCCTGCCCGAGCTCAAGGGCAAGCTCACCGGCATGGCCTTCCGCGTGCCGACCGCCAACGTCTCCTGCGTGGACCTGACCTTCCGCACCGAGAAGTCCACCTCCATCGGAGACATTCACGCGGCGATGAAGGCGGCGGCCGAGGGCTCCATGAAGGGCGCGCTTGAGTACACCGCCGACCCGGTCGTCTCTAGCGACTTCATCACGCACCCGGCCAGCAGCATCTACGACTCACTGGCGGGCATCGAGCTCAGCAGCACCTTCTTCAAGGTGG
>JBCBTA010000191.1:0-6515 GCA_039818905.1 Planctomycetota bacterium | reverse complement strand
CACAGGCATCGCTCGACTACGAAGAGAACCGGCTCGAGCGGGTCAGGGTTGCTGTCGAGCGATGCCTGTGCGGTGTTCAGGTTGTTCTGGTAGTCGCGTGGATCGAGCGATCCGATGAGTTCGCCCTGCTTGAGCAGCATGCCCCGATCCACGGGGTACTCGATGAGTCGTCCGGCAACCTGGAACGCCAGCACCGCCTGCTCGTTGGCCCGCACCGTTCCCGGGTACGTCCGGCCGGCACCACGTGAAGGTGCAGCCACCGTGAAGAGCTTCACAGGACGCACGACCTCAACAGCGGCGGGCTCCTCCTCCCGCTGGCATGCTTGCAGCACGCACACGGTCGCCGCGATCAGAGCAGTGGACGAAACAGATCTCGGGAGTCGAGTCAACATCACTGGACCTTCCTTCGCGAAGCGGCGACCCCCGAGCGCCTGACGCTGCGTGCAAGGTACCGACATTCGCTGTTACGCGGCCCACACCCCGCTTCTGAGGTCATGGAAAACCGCAACGCGGGACGCGAAGGTAGACCGCTCCACGTGCGTCACGATGCTCAAGCTCGTGATGCCGCGGTACGCTATGGGGGTCGGTTCCGGGTTGCGGCCGATCTCCTTTTTGCCCGATCGCGTACGCAGCCCCGCGTACGCCGCCTGGACTCTTCCGGAGACTCCATGAATACGCCTGTCGCCAGCTCCGTCGATCTCCTTCACTACAGCCGTTGCGGCGGCTGTGGCGGCAAGCTCGCCGCGAACACGCTTTCGAGCGTTCTCAGTGAACTCCCTCGGTTCAACGATCCGGCACTGCTCGTTGGAAGTGAAGGCTTCAGTGACTCGGGCGTGTACCTGGTCGCCGAGGACCTGGCGATCGTGCAGAGCGTGGACTTTTTCTCGCCGATCGTTCCTGACCCGTACACCTTCGGGCGGATCGCGGCGACCAACGCCCTGAGCGATGTCTACGCGATCGGTGCCGCACCGAAGACGGCGCTGAACATTCTGACCTGCCCGCAGGAGGAACCTGGGCCGGAGGCCATTCGCGACATCCTTCTCGGCGCATCCGATGCAGTCCGCGACGCCGGCGCCGTCGTACTTGGTGGACACTCGCTGCGCGATGAGGAAGTGAAGTTTGGTCTCGCAGTGACCGGTACAGTCCGTCCGGCCGAGATGCTCACCAACGCCGGTGCTCGCCCGGGTGATCGCCTCGTGTTGACCAAGCCCCTGGGTGTTGGCATGACGATGGGCGCAGCCCGTCGGAGCGAAGTGGAGAACGCCCTCTACGACAGTGCAGTCGCAAGCATGACCTGCCTGAACGCCGGCGCCAGCCGCGCGGCAATCGCCACAGGCGCCCACGCGATGACCGACGTCACCGGTTACTCCCTCGGCGGGCATGGGTACGAGCTCGCGCAGGCGAGCGGCGTCACGATCGAACTCGAGCTCGATGCGCTGCCATTGCTGCCGGGACTGAGCGCCGTTATCAAGGACGAGAATCTCCCGGGTGCCGTGGCAACGAATCGGGCCTATGTCGGAGACGCTCTCGCGCCCTGCGAGCTCTCGCATGCCCAGAACGCCATCTTCTTCGATCCGCAGACGTCTGGCGGCCTGCTGATCTCCGTTCCAGCGGCCCGGACTGATGAACTCGTCAGCCGCTGCCTCGAGAACGGATGCCTTGCCGCAGCGGTTGTTGGCTCGGTCGAGGCGAAGGGCGAGTACACGCTGCGGTGCCGCTGACGGGAGATCGGCGATGACGCTGGTGGTCGGACTCGCGGGACACGTGGATCATGGCAAGACGTCACTCGTGCGCGCGCTCACCGGCACCGATACCGATCGTCTGGAAGAAGAACGCCGCCGTGGCTTGACCATCGAACTCGGCTTCGCGCACATGCAGCTCCCTTCGGGGCGGCGGGTGTCGTTCGTGGACGTCCCAGGGCATGAGCGATTCGTCCGCACCATGGCATCTGGTGTCTCGGGGATTGACGCAGCGGTGCTCGTGGTTGATGCGCGTGAGAGCATCCGCGCCCAGACGCGTGAGCACGCCGACATTCTGCGGCTGCTCGGGGTTCAGCGCGTGCTTGCGGTCATCAGCAAGCGTGACCTGGTCGGCAGCGATGAGCTCCGGTCGGTCGAGCAGGATGTTGCGTCACTCCTCGGGCCACAGCTGCACACCACCATCGCATGCTCCACGAAGACCGGCGACGGGCTCGATGGAGTCCGTGACGCGCTCTCGACGCTCCCTTCTGACGAACGAGGCTCGATGTGCAGCGCCCCGTTCCGTATGCCGATCGATCGCGTGTTCACGATGCGCGGCTCAGGCACGGTCGTCACTGGCACGGTCTGGCAGGGGACCATTCGTGTCGGCGACACGTTGGAGTGTGCACCCGCCGGCGGATGCGCGCGCATCCGGGGCCTTCAGGCCCACGGTGAAGGCGTTGCGAGCGCCGGACCAGGGCAACGCGCCGCGCTCAACATCTCAATCGAGGGGGATGGGCCGCAGCGCGGGCACGAGCTCGTCGCTCCCGGGAGGTTCCGTGCGTCGCGTCGCCTGACGGTGGCCTTCGAGCTGCTTCGTTCGTGTGAACGCCCAATCCGATCAGGCGTGCGTGTGCTCACGATGCTGGGGACGCGTGCCGAGCCTGCATCGGTGAAGCTCGTGGACAGGCGAACACTCGAGCCCGGAGAGCGTGGGCTCGTACAGCTCATCTTCAGTACGCCAGTAGTTGCCATGGGCGGGCAGCCGCTGCTCGTCCGAACCGGCTCGCCTGAGACCACGATCGGCGGCGGCGTTGTGCGCTCCGTCTTTGCTCCCGGCCTCGGGTTCGCCGACACAGCGTGGCACCAGCGGCTGTGGTACCTCGAAGACGCGTCGCCATCAGAACAACTGGAGACAGCCGCATGGATGCTGGGTGAGCGCAGCTGGGACGAGGCGACGGTACACCAGGAGGCGGGTGTGTGGAACGAGCCGACGCCCGGTGTCTCCTTTTCCTCCGGCCGGATTGAGGCGACCCGTCTCGAATCGCTTTCCGAACGCGTCATTGCACGCGTCACATCGCTCTCTGACGGCAGGGCGGTCGAGCGGTCGCGCATCGTGTCCGCCACGCCCAGCCGAGATGCGACGGATGTGCTGGCGGCTCTCGATTCCCTCGTGGCACACGACCGGCTGGTCGAGACTCCCTCGGGTGTCGCACTGCCGGAGCCCGAGGCGTTGATCTCTCCCGAGGATCGTGCGGCGATCCAGAAGATTCAGCGCATCTATGAGTCGTATGGTCCGGCGCCACGCCCCGTGGACGACATCGCGTCCACCTTGCGGGTCCGAATGACGGAAGCCCGGCGTCTCGTGAAGCTGGCAACGGAACAGGAGGCTCTGGTTCACATCTCCGGCACGTTCTTCGTTGCGAAGTCCGTCGCCACCGACATCCACGAACGCGTCCGTGCACTGTTGCGCGAGCAAGACAGCGTCACGGTCAGCGACGTACGTGCACTGCTCGGTGTGACGCGCAAGCACGCTGTACCGATCTGTGAGTACCTCGATCGTGTGCACGTCACGCGGCGGATCGGGAACGAGCGCGTGCTGTTCGAAGCCCAGACGGTTGGAGGAGCACTGCATGACTGATATGCAACAGGACGCGCTGCGCAGCCTGCCCTCTGCGCATGCCCTGGCGACCGAGGCCGAAGGGGCCATTCCATCCTTCGCCTGGCCCGAGTTCGTGCAGGCGGCCCGAAAGGTGCTCTCCGACGCCCGCCGCCACATCCAGGCCGGACGACAGGCGGACGCGTCACGGGAAGTGCTCGTCGCGCGGGTTGTAGATTGGCTCGTGGCAAGCTCGCTCATGCACGCGTCCGACCTGATCAACGCAACCGGTGTCCTGCTGCACACGGGGCTCGGTCGCGCACGTCTCAGCGAGGCGGGCGCCGCAGCCGCGGCGGCCGCCGCACGCGGGCACGTTCCACTCGAGATTGATCTGCAGCGAGGTGAGCGGGGCGGTCGTGCCGCCGCCGTCGAGCGCATGTTGGCTGCTGCGACCGGCGCTGAAGCGGCGTTGGTCGTGAACAACAATGCCGCGGCTCTCACCCTCATCCTCACCACGCACGCGCAGCAGCGTGAGGTCGTGGTCTCACGCGGCGAGATGATCGAAATCGGAGGCAGCTTTCGACTTCCGGAAATCATCGAAGCTGGCGGTGCGATCCTCCGCGAGGTCGGCACGACCAACAAGGTACGGCTCGATGACTACCAGCGGGCCATCGGAGAGCGCACGGCCGTGCTGCTGAAAGTGCATCCGTCCAACTACAAGGTCGAAGGCTTCAGCGCGGAGGTGCAGATCGATGAGCTGGTCTCGCTCGGCAACGAGAGGAGCACCCTCGTCGTGCACGATGTCGGCTCCGGATTGCTCGAACCGATGCGGCTCTGCCCTTCTGAGCCCGATGTGAAGACCTCGGTGGACGCCGGAGCCGGTCTCATTCTCTTCAGCGGCGACAAACTGCTCGGCGGGCCGCAGTCCGGACTGATCGTGGGGCGACGCGAGTCCATTGATCCGCTGCGCACGCATCCGTTGATGCGATCGTTCCGCGTGGACAAGATCCGCCTCGCCGCACTCGAAGCAGTGCTACGCGAGCATCTGCGTGGCAAGCAACCACCAATCATTGGTCTCGCTCACACGGACCTGGACACATTGAACGCCCGAGCACAGCGCGTCAGCGAAGCGCTCGGTGCGTCCTCCCGCGTCGTGGCGACCGAGGCATGGCTTGGCGGCGGTTCCACTCCCAGTTCAGCCCTGCGCAGCGCCGGTGTCGCGATCACGCCGCCGAAGCACGACGAAGAGGGCGCCGCACGCCGGCTCCGTCTCGACCGCCCGGGCGTCGTCGCACGCGTGAGGCGGGGCGAGATCGTGGTGGACCTGATGGGGGTTCCCCCGCACCGTGACGAAGAACTTCTTGGAGCTCTGCGGCGGTGCCTGCTAAGCTGAGACCCCTCGGAAGTGTCAGCACGCCTGGTGGCGGCCGCGGATTTCAAATCCGTTGGAGGGTTCGCGAGGCGAGTCCTCGGTGGGTTCGATTCCCATCCACTTCCGTTGATTCCGTTGGAATCACGCCACGGGAGCCGGCCGCGTGGTCCCGTTCTACATGTGCAGCGCCCACCACCGTCCCACTCGGCACTCGGCGCCGCCGCGCAGCCTCGGCTATCATCCGTCCATGCAGAGAATCACCCCATTCCATGCCCTCGCCGTCGGGGTCGTCGGTCTTGCCCTCAGTGGGTGCGCCGGCACGTCCACGACGGACGGGGTCACCAGGGACTTCGTCGCGGTCACGACCGCGGGCGACGAGGTCTCCGGCGAGTCCCTGCGCGGTCACGTGACCATCGTCGATTTCTGGGCCGTCTTCTGACCGCCCTGCCGGGCATCTTCGCCCAACGTGCAGGTTCTGCACGAGACTTTCGCCGATGATCCCACGATCAACGTGCTCGCCGCTCATGTCGGCGCAGGTGATGCACGATTGAGTCGGAGCGAATCCGTTTCCGAGTACGCCACCACCAATGGGTACACCTACCCGATTGTGGAAGATGGCCGAGGTATCGGGAGCGCATTCGAGGTGACGAGCATTCCGTACTTCATCGTGGTCGCGCCGGACGGCACGATCGTCGCGGAACACCGCGGCATGCTCAGAGACGACGCACGCGATCGACTCGCGGACGCCGCCAGAGAAGCCAGCACGTCCCGCTGACCCAAGTCGTCACCAACTCGCACGACGAACAAGGGGCTGCAGCACACCGCTGTGGCCCTTTTTCATTGAGGCGCCTGGAAACTGGTGCCTGATGGCAGCCGACAGCCACCGTACGGCTCAACGCGAAGGCGCCACAAGTTGTCTTGCTGCAAGACAATGCGTCGGTAGACTCCCATCATGGCCCTTTTCGCCCGATGCGTTCTGCTCCTCGGCGCGGTGGCTCTCGCCGCTGCGACCGCCACCGCCGCGGACCGACAGCCGGTTGGATCGCTCAGCGGCAAGATTGTCTATCTTCACTCCGGACACGGCTGGACGGCGAGTGGGGCGGGCGGGACCTGGCAGACGCAGCGTCCCGAGACCTTCGAGATCGTCGAAGACCTCACCAACCACGACTTCGTCACAATCCAGGCCGAGCATCTCTGGAACGCCGGCGCCACCATCGTGCCTCTGCGCCCCATCGGCCATCAGACGCGCGAGTTCGTTCTCGACAACGACGATCCCGGTGTCACTTTCAACGGATCCTGGTTCGACAGCGCCCAGCCCACCTTCTTCGGGACGCCCGGAGACGTGCCGTACCGCTTTGCTTTTGCATCACCCACCGAGACGGCCGTCGCCCGTTACCAGCCGAGCCTCGACACGCCGGGAGCGTACCCCGTGTATGCCTGGACACTCGGCGGCACGAACCGTGTCGAGCAGGTCTACCGAGTCATGCACACCGGAGGTGCGACCGAGGTGACCGTTGACCACCGGCTCGTCGGGGGCGGCCTCGTCATGGCGTGGCATGCCCGATGGGCCGGCGCCTCGATCGGT
>JBCBTA010000190.1:0-6537 GCA_039818905.1 Planctomycetota bacterium | reverse complement strand
CGCCGGCGTCTCCGAGTCCGCCGCACTCGATGGACGAGCGGTCAACATCGGTTGCGGCGTCCGCACCACAATCCTCCAGCTCTTCAACGCCATCGCCGAACTGATGGGCAAGGCCGGCACCGAGCCCACACTCGCCGATCCGCGGGCCGGCGACGTGCCCCACTCGCTCGCAAACATCACCGCGGCGAGGGAGATCCTCGGCTACGAACCCATCGAAGATCTGCACTCCGGGCTCGGCAGCACCATCACCGCACTCACCGGTCGCCAGCCGCAGGGCACCGGCGGCACCGGCGAGGTTGTTTCCGGCTGCCATTGAGAACCATCGAGCCACGCGCGCGGTACAAGAATCTGCGCTGTGACGCTTCTCGCCATACTCACCGGGCTCTCCTTCGGCTGGCTCGTCGCCGGAACGCTGGCGATGTCGCTCCCCATCGCAGCTCACCTGCTGACCCGGTCCTCCGGGCCGAGGCGCGTCCTCCCGACCGTCCGGTTCTTGCAGCAGGCCGTCGCCGAACATGCGCGCCGCAACCGGCTGCGTGACATTCTCCTTCTCGTACTGCGTTGCGCCTGCATCCTCCTACTCGCACTCATGTTTGATCGACCCATCTGGTCCGCCCCGAGTCAGCAGCCCACAGCGGACGCCACCATCATCATCGTCGATGCCTCCGCCTCGATGCAGCGCATCCATCAGGGCCGCACCCTGTACGACACAGCGGTGCAGCGCGCGATGATACGCCTTGCAGATCTCGACCCGTCCCATCTCACCGGCGCAATCATCGCCGGCAGCACACCCAGGCCACTGCTGCCGCGTCTGAGTACCAATCGCAACGCCATCACACAGGCACTGGAGGCATCGACCCCCACGCTCGAACATGCCGATTTGGCCGCGGCGCTCACCGCCGCAGCAGCACTCCCGCTGCCGAGCCCGCAGCCCGATCAGCAGTTTCGACGCCGGATCCTTGTCATCACCGATGCACAGGCATCGCAGTGGGCGGACATCACGATCCCTACCGGCAACGGCATGGAGATCATTCGCGTCGGTCCGGAGGCTGCCACGCCCAACATCGCCATCACCGGACTGCGCCTACAGCCATCGAGACCGCTCGTTGATACCCCACTGGTGATGTCCGTCGATCTTCTCTCGAATGACACTGCCGATCGTTCGATTGAGATCGTCGGAGCAGTCGGTGAGGCGACCGCCGGCACCACCGCCATCGTCCCCGCCGCAGGCACGGCGAGCGTCAGCATGCCATTCATGCCGCGCTCCGCCGGACTCCTCCGCTGCACGGCGACAATCAACGACCCGGCGTTTCCGTTTGATGACGTTGCACATCTCGTCACCCATGTGACCGAAGCCCGCGATGTCATCCTGATGACGGATGCAGACGCCGACGATCCAAACACCGCCAGCTTCTACCTGCAGCGCGCCCTGCACCCGGGCGGCATCGGGCCGTGGCGCACTCGTGCGCAGTCGCCGGGCAGCAGCATCGAAGGCGACCTCGCCGTCGTTGTTGAAGTCACCGGCCTTGATGCCCGCGGTCTTGACGACCTTGCAACACGTGTCACTGGCGGTCTCCGCCTGCTCTGGATCGTGGATTCGCCCCAAAGCGCAGCGGCGGCAACGGACCTGCTCGAACGCCTCGACATCCAGCAGACGATCCGGGACACCATGACGCCTCAATCGACTTCGAGCGTGGGCCTGCGCCTGGCTGATGGCAGAACGACTGCTCCCCAGGCCCTTGCCGCACCCGATGCACTGGGTGCAGCGCGACCAACCGTCCGATTGACCAACGACAGCACAGTGCTGCTACGGGTCGAGAGTGGTGAGCCGGCTCTTGTGCTCCATCAAGCCGGTCAAGGTGCCATCGCGCTGCTTGCAACGTCACTCAACCCGTCCAGTTCGGCACTGCATCGCGCACCGCTCTTTCCCGTGCTCATGCACTTCATGCTCCATTCACTGCTTCCGAACGACCGCACGAGTTCGACCGGTCACATCGGCGAGCCCCTTCGCGCCACGTCCATCCGACGCGCCTCGCTGCCGCGCGATGCAAATGGACGTGCCGTAGAGACACTCAGCGATGCCGTGCTCCGTGTCCAGCCACTCGATGCGCCTGGGTTCATCGACATACTCGATCGTGACGACGAGATCATCGCAGTCGCCGCGGCTGACATCGATCCGCGCGAGAGTGACATGCAGATCATCTCGACCGATGCACAAGACACGCTCCTCCAGTCCGATCAGCTCGAACGACCGACCATCGCAGCGGCGAGCACCGAGTATGAGCTCTGGCCTTGGATACTCCTTGCCGCGCTCACGCTGCTGGGACTGGAACAGCTCATCTCCACAGAGGCGCGCCGGGCATGATCGCACCTTCGCTGACATGGGCGACGCCTCTCGGCTCCGGCGCGGTCCTCCTTGCAGGCATCGCGCTGGTGATCCTGCTGGCGCTGCGCGCCCATCGCGAGCGCATGCATCCGCTCATACTGGTCCTTCGAGTCGCTTCGGTGCTGCTCTTGCTCGGCATCCTGGTCGGGCCTGAAGTTCCCGTAGACACAGAGACGGAGTCATCACAACCCAACATCGTGCTGCTCGTCGATCAGTCCTTGTCGATGACCACGCCCGACGCCACGACCGCCGATGGCGACGCTTGCTCGCGCTTCGATGCACTCCGCCAGACGTGGCTTGACCCAGACATCGTCGCGCAACTCAGCGATATCGCCGCGGTGCGCTTCCTCGCATTCGACGCCCGTACCCGACCGGCCGATCTCGCACGGCTCAACGCCGACGTGCCAACGGGTGATCAGACGCGGCTCGGCCGCGCGCTCGAGTTGCTCCTCAGGAATGCCGGGATCGATGACATCGTCCTGCTGAGCGACGGCGTGGACACCGACGGGGCACCACTCACAGACCTCGCCGGCGAGGCGAGTGCCGCAGATACACGGGTCCACGTGGTTGTCCCCGGACAGCCGAATCTCGCACCCGATGCCTCGATCATGCTCGCGGCACAGGCCGATGTGGTGTACGCCGGGCAGAGCACGTCGCTTCGCGTCTCGATCATGCATCGCCACCTCAGCGGTATGGCAGCGCGCGTTCTTGTGCGCGAGCGCGGCGACGATGGCCCGATCATCCTTGATGACGTCGTCACCCTCGGCAGAGACGCGGCGGTCGATGTTGAGATCACTCCGACACTCCAGGACGGCACGGATGCGGAGTCAATCGAGTACGTCGCCACCATCGAGCCGGCGATGCCGGATATCGATACCTCCAACAATGCGCGCCGGACATTCGTCCGTGTGACTGGGAAGCAGATCCGCGTCTGCATCTTCGAGGGAGCCCCCTACTGGGACACCACCTTCCTTGCCCGCATTCTGCGCGATGATCCGCAGTTCGATGTCACTGCAGTGCATGCCCTCGGCATCGATATCGAGGATGGCGTCGCCGTGCCGCGTGTGCATGTCGTCCGTGAATCCGACGACGATGTTCTCTGGCCTTCCACCGATGCCGAGCTTGCCGAATTTGACGTCATCCTTCTCGGTCGCGGTATCGAGTCCTTCTTTCCTGGTATCGACGCACGGCTGCTGACGCGCTACGTCACCGAGCGCGGCGGCGCGCTCGTCTTTCTTCGCGGCGCCACCAACCGCTCCACCGATCCGGATGCCATGCGGATGCGCGAGATCCTTGATGAGATTTCGCCGGTGACGTGGGGAGACGAGATTCTGCCGGGTGGGCACGCGGGTCTGACACCCGAGGGCATGCGTCGAAGCGCTCTCGGCGACGACACCGCCACACCGCGGGCATTCGCGGACCTGCCGAATGTCCTCGCGACGACAGTCGCAGCAGATGAGCGCGCCCTGACGAGCGTCTGGCTCCGTCGAACAGACGATCCAAACATCCTCGCCACGGACACCGACCCCGCCATCGTCGCCTACGCAAGCGTCGGACGTGGCCGCGTCCTCGCCGTCCTCAGCGATGGGCTCTGGCGCTGGGCATTCCTGCCCCGCGCCATGCGCACCCAGGCGGGTGTCTACAGGCTCTTCTGGTCGCGAACCATCCGATGGCTCGCGATGGGCGGCGAGTTTCTCCCCGGACAGTCCGTCAGCCTCACACCCGATCGCATCGCTGCACGACCGGGAGACACCATCGGCCTGCGCATGCGCACGCGAACCCTCGACCCATCGGACACCCAACCCATCATTCGCATCGAGCATGACGGCCAGATCGCCGAACGTGTCCGCCTCACTCGCTCCGCGTCGGATCCGACCTCGTATGTCGGTGCATTCACACCACCCACCGAAGGGGTCTACCTGCTGACGCTCGACGATGACGAGCAGCCCATCACCGCGCGCGTCGCGGTGTACGAAGATCGCCCGGAACTGCTGGACACGGCTACGAGGCGTGCACAGCTGGAAGCGCTCTCCACGCAGACCGGGGGCCTGATCCTCCCGCTTGACGACATCCAGCCGCTGGTCGATGCACTGCAGATCCGCCGATCAGCAGTCGATGCCCCGCAGGAGCGGCAACCCGTCTGGGACCTTCCGGTTGTCTTTGGTGGCATTGTCCTGCTTCTCGGTGTGGAGTGGTTCCTGCGACGGCGGCAAGGCCTGCGATGAGTGGTACGACGATGCGCGAATCCCAACCACAATCACAGCCCCCGCCTGATTCCCGGCCAGAGCTCCAGCCCGAGCATGATCGCGTGACACCGCTCGTGTCGCACTGCGCGACGATCATGGGACTCGCCCGACGGCTGACCCGAGTCGGCCGCCGGCTGTGGTTGCTTCCACTGGTCATCTGCAGCCTCGTTGTCTTCGACGCCTGGCTGCCATTGCCCGCCTGGACCCGAGGACTCATGGCCATCCTGCTGGTCCTGTGGATCGCCTGGGTCATCATGCAGCTCGTGCCATTCCTCGGGCGCCGCACCGCGGCGTTGCACGCCGCGCGCACCCTCGAACAGCGACTCGATCTTCGCGGCAACACCATCATCAACGCGATCCAGCTGCGGCCACTGCTGACCTCCGACGATCGCTTCGCCGCTTCCCTTGCCGCCCGAGCTGTCGAGGAAGCGCACAGCGTCCTGCCCGATGCACCACTGCACACCGTCATCGACAGGCGCACCATCCTCCGCCCTTGGCTGCTTGTGGTCGCAGCCGGCGCTGTCCTGCTCATCTCCGCCGCCATCGCCCCACGCGTCTTCGCGGCGGTTACGCCTCGCTTCGTCTTTCCGCTCGGCGACCATCCGCCCTTCAGCCCCACCATTTTCGCGATGACCACCGAACCGCAGCGCGTGCTGTTCGGAGATGACGTCACCATCCGCCTTGAACTCGACGGCGAGATCCCCGACGACGTCACACTTGTGATGGACGATTCCACTGGCCGACAGCAGCTGCGCCTTCGGCCCATCGACAACGCGGCACCACCCCGTCAATACGAAGCGCATCTCCACACGGTCACGTCTTCGGTCAATCTTCATGCCACGGGAACGACCGGGCGCAGCCGGACGCTGCGCATCGAACCGATCCCCGAGCCGCAGATGCGCAGCGCGACCCTCACCGTGACCCCTCCGCCATACACCGGCCTGCCGCCACGCACGGTTGAAATGGACATCAACGCAGCGGATCGCGCGCCTGTCGATGCCCTGCTCGGCAGCACAGCCACACTCCGCGCACAAACGACAGTCACGCTCCAGGGGGCAACAACATCAACGCCGCGTGCGGTTGCCGATGCCACCGAAGACGTCGCACATGCAATCCTGAAGTGCACCGCAACTGGCCCCACCACTCTCACCCTGCGCCCTGTCGGCCCCACCGGCCTCGCAGCCACCGAGGCGCTCGGCGTCCCGCTGCGTGTCTTTGCCGACGCACCGCCCAAGGTCATCTTGACCGAGCCGGATGCCAATCACGTCTCGATGCCGGACGACACCATCACGGTGCGCGCGATCGCTGAGGACGATGTTGCCCTGCTTGACACGGCCATCACATGGACGCTTCGTGCACCCGATGGCACCGTGCGCACGCAGCAGACTATCGCTTCCCCTCAGGGGAGCCCTCCCGGCAGACTGGGGGAGGCTGACCTGACTCTCCAGCCGCGCGATATCGGTGCAGCGCCGGGCGATCTGCTCGAGATCACCGCCAGCGCAACGGATGTCGCGATGTCAACTGTCATCACGCCCGTGAAGACAGTACACATCATCGACGACGAAGCGCTCCAGCAGATGCGCGCAGACACACTTGACATCGATTCGCTGACAGCGCCCTACCGGGGTCTCGCGGAAGCGCTGCGAGCGCTCGCTGAGGCGGCGACGTCTCCAGAGGGTTCCGCCGAAGATGCCCGCAGCGCCGCGCTGCGGCAGGCGCAGGAGATTCTCGATACACCGTCCGCGGTGGACTTCGAGGAGACCATGCGCAAGGCCGTCGAGCAGGTCGCGCGCCAGGTGGAGTCGATGAACGAGCATGGCAGTCCGGATGCAGCCATCCAGTCGCAGACCGCGGCCCAGGACGCAGCGTCAACTCTCGATCGACCGGCCGAGCAGTTGCAGCTGG
>JBCBTA010000189.1:0-6564 GCA_039818905.1 Planctomycetota bacterium | reverse complement strand
GCCGGAGGTCGTCGCCATGGAAGTCGAGCAGGTGCTCGGGCTGCCCGCGGAGGACTGCATCTACGTCTCGGCCAAGACGGGCCAGGGCATCGATGAACTGCTGACGCGCATCTGCACCATGCTCCCCCCGCCGCGCGAGCCGGAGACGGACAAGCTGCGCGCGCTCGTCTTCGACAGCCACTACGACGACTACCGCGGCGTGGTCGTCTACATCCGTGTCTTCGACGGCACGATTCGCGTCGGCGACAAGATCCGGATGATGGGCACCGGCCGCACGTACCAGTGCACCGAGCTCGGCAAGTACACGCCCAAGCCGACCAAGGTGAAGTCTCTCGGTCCGGGGGAGACCGGCTACGTCATCGCGGCGATCCGCACGCTGGCGGACGTGCGCGTCGGCGACACCATCACGGTGGACGGTGATCCCGCCGAGGTCGCGCTGCCCGGATACGAAGAGCCACAGCAGATGGTCTTCTGCGACTTCTATCCCGCGACGACCGAAGGTACCGGCGGCGACTTCGAGGACCTGCGCGAAGCGATGGAGAAGCTGGCGCTCAACGACGCGTCGTTCACCTACGCTCCGGTCCACTCCGAGGCCCTCGGCTTCGGCTTCCGCTGCGGCTTTCTCGGCCTGCTGCACATGGACATCATCCAGGAGCGCCTGGAGCGCGAGGGCGGCGTCGAAGTCGTGCAGACGGCCCCAACCGTGACGTACATGCTCGAGACGACCAACGGCGAGACGCTGGAGGTCCACAACCCCGCGGACCTGCCCGACCCGTCGGTGTGGCAGGAGTTGCGGGAGCCGATCGTCCGCGTCGAGATCATCGTGCCGAAGGAGTACGTCGGTGACATGATGGCGCTGTGCATGGCTCGCCGCGGCATCTTCAAGAGCCAGATCGCGCTGAGCGAGACGCGCCAGATGCTGACGTGGGAGCTGCCGCTGGCCGAGATCATCTACGACTTCTACGACAAGCTGAAGTCGATGACCCGCGGCTACGCGACCATGGACTACGAAGTCATCGGCTACCACGCCGAGAAGCTGGCCAAGGTCGATCTGCTGATCAACGGCGCGCCTGTCGAGGCGTTGAGCTTCATCGCCTACCGCGACACCGCCGACAAGCGTGCCCGGCAGTTGCTGGTCAAACTCAAGAAGGAGATCGACCGCCACCAGTTCGAGATCCCACTGCAGGCGGCGATCGGCGGCAAGATCATCGCCCGCGAGACCATCAAGGCCGTGCGCAAGAACGTAACCGCCAAGTGCTACGGCGGCGACGTGACGCGCAAGCGCAAGCTGCTGGAGAAGCAGAAGAAGGGCAAGCAGCGGATGAAGTCCGTCGGCTCAGTGGACATCCCGCAGCAGGCGTTCATGGCAGTGTTGGATCAGGGGGAGTAGTGGTGTCCGAAGCTCTACACTGGCCTTGGACCTCATCAACGAGCCATACTCGCGCCCCATAGTTTGGAAGCGAAGAGGGATAGATGAGAGATTATGCCGCGGACAATATCACGGTCGGAGAGCTTATCCAGCAGCTCTCTAACTTCCCGAAGGACTGGCCTGCAGTCTTTTGCTCAGGCAAGCTGCACTTTAATCGTGTGAAGGATCGGGGAGGTATTGCACACATCGAGTTCAATGAGACCGAAGGCGTGGACTACGTTTTCACTGACAGCCCGAGGTTTCCTGCAGCAGAGGCACAGCCGGCATCCCCGCCTTCTCCTTAGGCACGCAACCAACCCAGCGAGTGGCACCGCAACCACCTATCTGTGCTTCGGACCCTACGATCTCCGCTCTGGCTAAGCCTGCAAGCTGAGCCCCTCACACCGCCAGCCGCGCCATCTCCTCCTCGGACAGCTTCAGCCGCGGCGGCTTCGGATCCATCTTCTCCAGCCTGTCCGCCACGATCGATGCGATCACGTGGTTGCGAAACCACTTGTGGTCGGCGGGCACGATGTACCACGGAGCATGGTCCGCCGCTGTCTCTTCGATGGCGTCGTTGTACGCCTCGCTGTACTTGTCCCACAGGCGGCGCTTGATGAAGTCTTCTTCGCTGAACTTCCAGTTGCGGTCCGGATCATGGATCCGACGCAGCAGGCGCCGGTGCTGCTGCTCCTTCGAGACGTTCAGGCAGATCTTGATGATGACGGTGCCCTCATCGGTCATCATGCGCTCGAAGTTGCGGATGTGGTCGTAGCGCTTGCGCCACGTTGACTTGGACACAAGCTCGTTGACGCGAACGATCAGCACGTCCTCGTAGTACGAGCGGTTGAAGACGCCGATGATGCCGTGCTCCGGACACCGCTTGTGCGCCCGCCACAGGTAGTCGTGCGAGCGTTCGCGCGTGCTCGGCGATGCGAAACCCGTCACCTGCACGCCCTGCGGGTTGACGCCGCTGAAGACATGGCGGATCGCGCCGTCCTTGCCCGCGGCGTCACGCGCCTGCAGGATCACCAGCAGCGAGCGCGATCGCTCGGCGAACAGTCGGTACTGCAGGCTCTTGATGCGATCCTGATTCTCAGCGAGGGCGATCTCGGCGGCCTTCCGCTTGACGCCGTAGGTCGCTTCGGCATCCAGGGCATCGATGTCAACACTGGACCCAGGCTTCACGAGCATCTGCGCGGCGAGCGATTGTGTCATGCATCGCACGGTAGCAGGTGCTGCCGTGTGCGCACGCCATGTGCCTATCTCACCAGTTCAGGATCACCCGGGCGCCAGGTCTTCTCGAACCACGGTTCCAGCGGACCATAGACCCGAAACAGCATGTTCCATCCCTTGCCGGGCACGGTCTGCACCCAGTTGTTCTCCTTGCCCTCCGGAGCCACGGGGCCGAAGTAGACGTCGTAGGACCCGTCGGCATTCTGGATCATGCCGGGCGTGTTGTTGTCGATCCCGGGGAAGCGCTGATCGGTCTGCAGCATCGAGCGGGTCTGGTTGTCGTAGAGCGTGAAGGACCAGAAGTCCTTGGCCGGGACATTCGGCGGAACGTGCACGGTGTAGGTCTTGCTGCCGTCAAAGGGATTGCCGTCGCTATCGAGGTACGCCGCGGCGTACTTGGATCCCTTGCCGATGATCTTCGCGGCCATCGCCGGCGTGATGCCGGTGGCGTAGAAGTGGAATGCCGCCCGAGCGTCGAGCAGGTGCGCGCCATCGACGAGGAACTCGTGACTGCCGCCCACGAACGGATTGGTC
Organism: Planctomycetota bacterium; assembly: GCA_039818905.1. GTDB lineage: Bacteria > Planctomycetota > Phycisphaerae > Phycisphaerales > UBA1924 > JBCBTA01. The sequence goes on along the minus strand of JBCBTA010000189.1, from coordinate 3,386 downwards.
CAGACGGTGCTCCCGGGGAACAGGAAGAACCGCTCATCCCGCGGCTGCGACATGATGGCGCGCACGGTCACGGAGCCAACCTCGGCGGCTTCGTCGAGGATGCGCTTCATGCGGTCGTCCGGGGCAAAGGGCTCGCCCTTCTTGATGCCGATGGATGCGAGCACACCGAGAATCTCCGGGTTCTGACCCATGCTGGGCTCAGCCTGCACCACCGCATTGATCTCATCCCAGATCTCGCCATCCATGCGATGGATGGTGTTGTTGAACCGACCCGACGCATCGACGAAGTTCATCCGCGGCGGGTTCGATCGTTTCGACCACGGGTACATCCGGAACAGCCGCTTGGTCGTCTCCACGGCTGGGCGGGTGGATCCGTCCACCTGAAAGCCGCGCCAGATCACCCAGTTGCCGTAGGTGTTGGTGCGCAACACGAAGTAGCCGTCGGGCACATCACCGTCGTAGCCGGGCGGCAGGATCAGGAATCGACCGCCCTGGCCCTTGTCGGGCCCGAGCCGGCCGAAGTCCCCGACGTACTTGAACCAGTGATCATCGATGATGCCGAGCACGTCCGGCGGCGTCTCGATGACCCACGGCTCGTCGGTCATCTGCAGCCATGACGCCATGTACACGCTGGTGGTGTTGGGGGTCAGCCAGAGCGACTGCGAGTCCATCAGGTCCTCGAAGATGACGGCGGTGGTGTTCGCCGGGCCGAACTCCAGCAGCCCTTCGCGCATCGCGCTCATCGATGCGATCTGGATGCCGCTGAGAAAGGCCTGCACGCCATGATGGAAGTCGAGGTGGTCGTAGATCGTCTCGACGGTCTTCTGGTCCGGCACGCCATCGAAGGACGTGAGTGTCCCGATGCGCGTCTTCAGCCGATCGGGGGTCGCGATGCCCTCGGGAATGTCCGTCGTCATCTTCATCCGCGGCGGCTCAGGCGCGGTCTGACAGGCAGCCAGGGTGGCTGCTGCGAGCAGGAGTCCGAGGGAACGGCAGTGGCGTCCGTATGACATGTACGTCTCCAAGCGAAAGGAAGCGGGCAGAATAGTGCGGTCGCGCAAGGTGCATCGGTTCCCATGAGAAGCGCTTGTGTGACGCCCGATCCGGGAGTACCCTCACTCCGTTGATGGTGCCCTTGTCAACGGTGACGAGGGTGAAAAGGGAAGTGCGGTGAAAAGCCGCCGCGGACGCGCCGCCGTAAAGGGCCATTGCGTGTCGATCCCACAGGCCACTGCGAGTTCCACTCGCGGGAAGGCGGGATCGATGATGAAGCCCGGAGCCGGAAGACCTGCCATCGACGAGCTGAGGCGCCCTCGCGTGACGGGTCGCCGGCCGATGTGCGTGCGCTCCCGAGTGCACTGACGCCGCGCGACTTCTCCCCCGCACACGAAGGCACACGTCATTGGCGGGAGACGCTCTGCGCGATTCTCGGAGCGGTCGAGGGAAGGAACGGAAATGAGAGCGAATGCACTGCATGTGCGCGCCGGCGCGGTCATCGTGGGAATGGCCTGCATCGGGGCCAGTGCGCTGGGCGCGGTCCCTGCGTATCAGCTGGTCGGACAATTCGAGCTGCCCACAGCGGCAGCGTTCGACGTCCTGCCGGATGGACGGGCACTGCTGCTCGACGGCACGGACATCAAGCTGCAGGACAGCCTGCACGCATCGACGTACACGACCATTGGGTCGATCCCAGGTGGTCTCATTCCGGCATCGCCGTCGTTCTTCTCGGTGAGCCCGGACGGAGCCCGCGTCGCCATCGGCGACAACCAGTTCAATGCCGGTGCGAGCGTGCACGTCTTCGACGTTGGATCCTTCAATACAGTCGGCGCGACGACGCCGGACTCATTCGTCGTGCCCAACTTCGACGCGCACTGGAGCGACAACGACACCCTGTTCGTCAGCGGCTCTGGTGCGACGACCGTCGTCACAGAGATCCGAGCGGACACACTTGGCGTACGCACCGTCATCGATGGCGTCGGCGGTGCGTCCGGGGGCGTGACGACCGACGGCACGCATCTGTACACCGGCAACGGCTTCGCCTTCGGCGGCCCGTCGGCGACGGGTGAGGTCAAGGCGTTCCTGCTCGCGGACATCGACGCAGCCGTGACCGCCATCGACTTCGAGGCAAGCGGCGTTTCGGTGGCCGATGATCTGTCCGGCGGCAGCCTCGGATTCGACAGCCGCGGCAACTTCCTCGTCGGCGGCGGCGACTTCTTCGGGACATCGGGTGACTTCGGCTACTTCGCCGTGTACGACGATGAAGCACTCGACGTCTCGCTCGCGGGCGGCGGCATCATGTCGCGCCTCGACCGCCTGACGTTCACCCCCAACAACGCCACCGACTCGTACACCGTGCAGTTCAACGAGTTCACGGACGAACTGCTGGTCACTTTCTTCGACAACACCACGTTTACTGCAGGCACCACGGTCTTCCGATACCAGGTGCCGACGCCCGGCGCAGCAGGCATGCTCGCGCTGCTCGGAATCGGTGGACTGCGGAGGCGCGCGCGTGCGGCGTGATGGCCTTCATCCATGCACTGGCCGGGTGCGCACTGGAGGAGTCGCACCACTGGCCCTGCTCGCCTGCGCCGTGACAAGCGGCGCGGGCGATTTTGCGGACCTGCTCTTCGAGTACACGCCGTCGCCCGGGCAGTTCGTCAATGAGCCCAGCCCATTCACGGCACAGGTTTTCAACGACCCGATGGCGGCGCTCGGTCCACCCATCGGTGGCGGCACGCTGGCCGCGGACAACACCAAGCTGGTGACGCTCGGCGGCTTCGGCGGCGCGGTCGCCGGATCGAGCGCAAGCACCTACGGCGGCGCGCTCATCGTCGGCTTCTCGCAGACGGTGCTCGACGACCCGTGCAATCCCTACGGCCTCGACGCCATCGTCTTCGGCAACGCCATCTGGGTTGGCGGCGACCCGAACCGGCGGTTCGCCGAGGCGGGCGTCATCGAGATCAGCCGCGACGCGAACGGCAATGGCCTGCCCGACGACGCGTGGTACGTCGTTCGCGGTTCGAGCATCCCCGCAGTCCCAAGCGCGTCGATCGAGTCGCAGGACTGGGACGACGATCCGGTGACGCCGACCCCGCCGGATGCCGCGACTGTCGTGCTGTGGTATCCGAGCCAAACGAACTACCCGGGCTTCCCAGATGCGTACACGACCATGGGCCCTCGCTTGCCGAGCGTCTTCGAGACATCCGTCGTGGAGAATCCGAATGGCCTGAGCGCACAGGACGAGGCGCTGTGGGGATATGCGGATTTCACACCGACGCTCGTGCTCGGCGACACGGACGCCGACAACGTGGCCGATGATCCCGGCGCGACGCCCGAGACCTTCTACACGGTTGCGGACAATCCCTTCGAGGTCGGCATCACGCCAG
>JBCBTA010000188.1:0-6593 GCA_039818905.1 Planctomycetota bacterium | reverse complement strand
TGGACCTGATCGATGCCGTCATCCTGGGCCTGGTCGAGGGCATCACCGAGTACCTGCCGGTGAGCTCGACGGGTCACCTGATCATCACCAACGCGCTGCTGGGGCTCAACGACACCCCCGAGTCCAAGCAGGCGGCGGACACATTTGCGGTCGTGGTGCAGGGCGGTGCGATCCTCGCCGTGCTCGGGCTGTACTGGCCGAGCATCGTGCGCATGCTCAAGGGACTTGCAGGTCGCGACGCTGGTGGACGGCGGCTTCTGATCAACTTGATCGTCGCCTTCTTGCCCGCCGCCATCCTCGGCCTGCTTCTCGATGATCTGATCGAAGCCCACCTCTTCAGCCCCATCCCCGTCCTCGTGGCGCTCGCGCTTGGCGGCATCTGGATGATCTGGCTCGATCGGTTCCGCACCCGCCGCCAGGAATCACATCCCGGTGAGAAGACGGAGCTGGAGCTGGATGAACTGGACTGGAAGCGGGCGCTCGGCATCGGGCTGCTGCAGTGCGTCGCGATGTGGCCCGGCACCAGTCGCTCGATGATGACCATCGCCGGCGGCACGCTGCTTGGCCTCAAGCCCAGGGACGCCGCACAGTTCAGCTTCCTGCTCGGACTGCCAACCCTGACGGGCGCCTGTGTGCTCAAGCTCGGCAAGGACCTGTACGAGGCGCACACCGACGACCGCCCGAACTTCATCGAGGTGCTCGGCTGGATGCCCGTGCTCGTCGGTGTCGCCGTCGCGACAGTCTCGGCGGTGCTCGCCATCAAGTGGCTGGTGAACTTCCTCAACAAGCACGGCCTGGCGCCCTTCGGCTGGTATCGCCTCCTGCTGACCGCCGTCATGGGCGGGCTGATCGCCGCGGGCGTTGTGAGCTTCTGAGGAAGACACGGAGGCCTGCAGGCAGTGAGGGAACGGCGGTGCCGTTGCCCTACCGGTCCATCAGGACGCGGAGCTGATCGGCCTCCGCCGCGAGCATGATGGCGCGTTCGCCATCGTCGAGCTTGAGGCGACGACCGATGAGCGAGAGCACGTCAACCTCGCCGCGGCGCAGTGTGTCCACGGCTTCGGCCAGCGAACCGACGCGGCTGCCGACGAGTGTCAGCTCACTCTCGAATACAGGCGACAGATCCAGTGATCCGCTGCACCCGAGACTCGACGGCGGCTGCTTGAGCACGATCGTGCCGCGCGGGCGCACGAGCTTCATCGCAAGACTGAGCCCTTCGCGCGTACCCGTGCAGTCGATGACAACATCCTGGTCGGTGCGCCGACCGACCTCTGATGACAGCCGATGCTTGACGCCCCACTTCTCACACAGTGACAGGCGTGACTCGCTGCCACCGATGAGGCGCACCGACGCGTTGTAGCGCACCATCACCTGCGCACACAGCAGGCCGATGATGCCGTCACCCAGCACGGTCACGTAGGGCTTGCCCTCGAGGTGTACCTGCTGAGCTGCGTGAATCGCGGACGCAAGCGGATCGGCGAAGACGGCGTGATCGTCGTCCACCTCGTCGGGAACGACGGTCAGGTTGCGCGCGGGGAGGCTGAAAGCGTCGGCGAAGCAGCCGTCTCTGCCACGAAGACCGAGCACGGTGCGCGAGCGGCAGTGCAGGGACAGCCCGCTCCTGCACAGCTCGCATCTGCCGCACGCCGCCGAGCGAGCCCCGACGACGCGCTTGCCGACGAGATCGGCGCCAGTGAACGACGGCGTGGTGCCCGGCTCGACCGAGCGGACGACGCCGACGAACTCATGGCCGAGCGTCAGCGGCTCAGGACCGCCCCCGCCGCGGGATGCTGCGAGGTCGGCGCGTGAGATGCCCATGCGAATCGGTTCGACGATCGCTTCGCCAGGTGCGGCGACAGGCTCGGGAACATCGCGTTCCAGGGCCACACCCCGCTTCGGGCCCATGTACCGAAGTGCGCGCACGATCAGTTGTTTCGGATGGTCTCGTCGTCGCGCTCGGTGGAATCTGCCTGTGTGCGCGCCGGCATGCCGGCCGGAGGTCCCAGAACCTCGTTCGGCGGCTCCAGCCACGGCACGAGCCACTCCGCGAATCGCTTGTCCCGCTCGAAGATGGGATATCGGTACTCGCCCAGACCGGCGAAGGGATCATCCGTCTCGCGAAGCCACGCGACCCAGGCGAGGTCATCGAGACCGAATTCCTCGCCCGTCAGCATGCGCAGCGAACGGGCGGCATCGCGATTGACCATCAGGGAGGGATCCGAGAGGGCACCGACGAGTGCATCGAGCACACGGCGCTCGGGATACTGACCAAGTGCGATGGTCGCGGCAGCCCGCACATCCACGTTCTGCTCTTCGTCCTCACGAATGGTCGTCATCAGCGCGGGCACCGCCGCCTCGGGATTGTGGATGCGCTGCAGCGCCTTGGCGGCTTCCCAGCGCACCAGCTGATCCTCCTGCTGCAGCTGCGCGACGATCGCGGGCACGTCTCCCGGCTCGCCATGCATGCCGAGGGCACGCAGCGCGGCGATGCGCACGCCGGCGTCGTCGTCGTCGAGTGCAAAGCGATAGAAGTCGAGATAGACCTCCTCGCCACCGAAGGGCGCATTGGCCAGTAGCAACAAGCCACGCTGCCGCTTGTCGGGGTCCCACTCGTCCTGGGCCCAGATCGCGGCCTGCGTCGGGCTCGGAGGTGTGAACAGGTTGATCACGGATGTTGTGCCCGAACGAGCGCCGGACGACCCGGTGCGACAGCCCGTCGCCGCGGCGGCCATCAGACAGACCGCGGCGGTCACCGTAATGCGGCGTCGCATGCTCGAATTGTCGGGCCGACCGGACATCGCTTCGACGTCTAGCATAGGCGATCCATCGGCCAGACCCCTCTGCGCAGACCAACGGAGCCCTCCCACATGCCCGACGTTCGCCGTTGTCTTTGGCTCAGCGTGCTCCTCGTGCTGGGCGGCTGCTCGTCCGCGACGATCGACAGAACCGGCTGGGGCCCGGTCGAGGGGACGCGCTCCGATGCGTCGTCGGCGCTGCTTCTCGTCGATGCCTACCCAGAGCTGCAGACACCGGGCAGCCGCTCGTTTCAGCTCGATGGCAAGGGGACGACCGGCCCGGGCCGCTTCGGCGCGTCACGCATCGATGGTGCGCTGCATCTGCTTGTCGAGGTCGATGGCGTGGACCCGCCGATCACCGATCGCACGATCGAGATCGCAGGCGACGGCACTGCGACCATCCCTCGCATGATCGAACGCGACAGGGGCGTGCTCAACGTCTTTGAGCCGCCGCTGGTGCTGTTTCCCACGGCGCTTGAAGCGGGCGACGAATTCACGCAGGAGCTCGAACTGCGCGTCTATCCGCTGGAGACGCCGAAGAAGCTCAAGGAACGTGCATCAACCACGCTGACCATCACCGATCTCGGCGTGGAGCAGTACGTCCTGGGCGACGGCGGCGACTCGATTCCCACGCGGGCCGTGCGCCACGTACTGGCCATGGACTTCGGCCCGGCGATCGTTCGAAGCACCACCGATCGATGGTTCGTGCCGGGCCGCGGACTTGTCGCCGAGGAATCGGAAGTTGTCGTGAAGGTCTTCGGCCTTGAGGTGGAGCGGTCACGCTCGGTGTTGCGGGCGACCGAGTGATGCTCAGCCTCCGGTCGGCTTCACCCATCGCTTGGCACTTCCGCCGGCGGAACTGCCGAGGTTGCTCGCAGCAACGATCTGCCTGACCGTCTTGGCGTCGAGCGTTCCCGGGTGCCCCTGCCAGCGCACGATGCCGTCCGGGCTCATGACGATCGCATGTGGGATACCACGATTGCCCACGGCGCTGGTCATGCGGCGCTGCGGATCGCTTGCAACGGTGTACCGCATGGGCATGCGATTCATGAAGGTGCGAACGGTGTCCTCACGCTCTGCGGACACACCGACGATCGTCATGTGATCCGAGAACTCCTTGTGCAGGTCATTGAGGTGCGGGATGCCCTTGATGCATGGCCCGCACCACGTCGCCCAGAACTCGACCATGACGACTTTGTCCTCGAGATCGGGCTGCCCGTTGAGCCAACGCTGTGCGACGACCTGCGGCCCCTTCTTGCCGCGAAGATCGTTGGCACCGCGAACCGTCCCGGTGATCGGCGGAAACTCGCCTCCCGAGGGAGCCGCGGCGGCAGCACCATCATTCGACTCGCGCTCGGCGCGGGGCGGAAGTGGTGCAATCTCCGCATCGCCCGGCTCCTCCGCAACGAGCTTCTCGACGGCGCGCGGCAGGCCGCTGAAACTCAGCCCGGCGTATCGGATCACGCCCGATCGATCGACCACGATGCAGACGGGACGCTTCCAGATGCCCAACTCGTCGCAGTACGCCCCGACGGCATCGACCAGGGTCGGCGCCACGGCGGGCTTGCGCTCCAGGAAATCGGCCGCCCGATCCGCACCCTCCGGCGTGTGGAGGCAGATGAGCTGCACGTCATCTCGGTCAAAGGCGTTGAGCAGCAGCTGGGCCCGACCCGGCGCGGCACGACCGGCCGGGGTCTTGCGCGTCCAGCTCTGGAGCACGACGACCTTGCCTTGCAGGTCGGGCAGCTCGTCACCGAATCGCTGCAGATCATCGGGAATGGCGGGGAGCCCGAAGCCAACGGTGGACTGCAGCGCAGCGCGCTCGTCGGCGGGGATCCGCCGGTCCATCCATCGCTGCTCGCTGGGGTCCGCCAGAGCACGAGCGGGCATCAGCAGTGCGCACAGCGCGAGCAACGGAATCAGGACGCGAAGGTGCATGGGTGCATTCCTCCCAGAATGAAAGCCGGGTCACCTCAGGGATTATGCCCCCGACGCGACTCGGTTCCTCCCGGTGATGGGAATTCCCGCTGCTTAGCCTCCCAGACGGACTTCCATCACCATCCGCACGAGGTCCGCGGCGTTGCCGGCGCCCATCTTTCGCATCAGGCGGGCCCGATGGACCTCGATTGTCTTTTCGCTCAGCCCCAGCGCCCCGGCGACCTCCTTGTTGGCCTTGCCATCGACCACGAGATCCATGACCTCGCGCTCGCGGGGGGTCAGGGTCCGGATGCGTGTGCGGATCTCGTCGCGGCCGCTGGCGGCGACCCGGCGCCCCTTGTCGAGATCGAGCGCCGACTGCACGTGGTCGATCAGCACCTGCTCATTGACAGGCTTCTGCAGGAACTCGACCGCACCGGCCTTGAGCGCCCTGACCGCCATGGGAACGTCCGCCCACCCCGTCATCATGATCACGGGCAGCGTGTAGCCGTCCTGGCGCAACCTGTCGAGCAGGTCGAGCCCGCTCATGCCGGGCATGCGGACGTCGAGCACGAGGCAGCCGCCTTGATCCGGTTGCGTCTCCGTGAGGAACGACTGGGCCGAATCGAAGGTGCGTGACGACAGGCCAACGGAGTCCACGAGGGACTCGACCGAGCGGCGAACGCTGGTGTCGTCGTCCACGACGAAGACCGTCGAACCGTTGAGCTTGCTATTGCCGTTGTGGGTGCCGTTGTGAGGCATCGGAACACACTCCTGACAGACACCGCTCCAGACCAATTCCTGTAAGGCAGGAGCGGGTTTGAACCATCCTTCATCCGGGACTTCGCGGATTCGGTCCGTTCCGATGCGGGAAGGACGAGTGAATCTGCCCGGAAGGCGCCTCCGAAGCCGGAAGAGATCGCGTGATCTGCCGTTCCGGAGCGGCACCCAGTTTCCAACTCAGAATCTCAACTCCCAACCAAGAGGTTTTCATCATGGTTCTTTCCACGCTCGCGATGGCAGTCGCTCTTTCCGGTCCGGTCGCCCAGTGCGGTGGCTGCTCGGACATGAAGACCACCCAGGTCGCCCAGGCCTCATACACGCAGCAGGCGGACATCATTGACACCGCTGTCGCCGCCGGTGACTTCAACACGCTCGCCGCGGCCCTCAAGGCTGCCGACCTGATCGACACCCTCAAGGGTGAAGGCCCCTTCACCGTGTTCGCCCCGACCGACGCCGCGTTCGAGCTGCTCCCCGAGGGCACCGTTCAGACGCTGCTGAAGCCGGAGAACCGCGACCAGCTCGTCAGCACGCTGACCTACCACGTCGTTCCCGGCGCTGTGAAGGCCAAGAAGGTCGTCGGCCTCGAGACCGCCACCACTGTCAACGGCCAGCGCGTTGACATTCAGACGCGTGACGGCAACGTCTTCATCGACGGCGCCCGAGTCATCAAGACCGACATCCTGTGCTCCAACGGTGTCATCCACGTCATCGACGCGGTGATCCTCCCCGAGTCGCGGAACATCCCCGAGGTGGCCCAGTCCGCCGGCATCTTCAACACCCTGCTCGCCGCGGTGACGACCGCCGAGCTGGCCGAGACGCTGTCGGGCAAGGGCCCGTTCACCGTCTTCGCCCCGACCGACGATGCTTTCGCCAAGCTCCCCGAGGGCACCGTGCAGAGCCTGCTGCGTCCCGAGAACCGTGACCAGCTCGTGCAGATCCTCACGTACCACGTCGTCCCCGGTCGCGTGTACGCCAGCGACGTCGTCAAGCTCACCAGCGCGACGACCGTCGAGGGCTCCAACGTCTCCGTGAAGACCCGCGGCAACACCGTCCGCATCAACGACTCGAAGGTCATCAAGACCGATATCGAGGCCAGCA
>JBCBTA010000187.1:0-6634 GCA_039818905.1 Planctomycetota bacterium | reverse complement strand
GTCGCGATTGCGATGTCCTCAACTGCATCGGCGGCAACGATGACAACTTCTCGTGCCCCGTCAGTGGTGTGCAGTCGGAGGTGTCATGGAGCTTCCGAAGCCATGCACCAGAATGCGATAGGTCACGCCGAACTCGGAGCACCATGACACCTCCGACTGCACACCACTGACGGGGCACGAGAAGTTGTCATCGTTGCCGCCGATGCAGTTGAGGACATCGCAATCGCGACAGAAGACGCTGAGCTTGGTGTCGTAATTCGTCACCTCGCTGCACAACGTTGCGGTCATGGTCGTGCCGGTGCCCTCGACGGTGTACCACACGCCTGGAGCGGAGATGGACGTACCACAGGAGAAGCCCGCGACATCGGTGTCAACCGTCGCATCGGTTGTCGATCCGATGACGGATGCAGGCAGTGCGCCTACGTCGATGGCGTCGTCGCACAGGTCATTTGTGGCCGCACGGGCCGACAACTGCACCTTCATCTGCGCGATGTGCGACTCAAACATCGCCGGTGGCATGGCAAGCTCTGCGCAGTGCACCTGCGTGAGCTCCGGAACAAACTTGGTTTCGTGTTTGCCCTTGGTCTCCTCGACCTGGGCACTGGCGACGACGGCGAGGCCGGCTGCCGCAAGCGCAGCCATCGCTGTCTGAACAGAGCAGGAACACTTCATGGGGGGTGAAGCCTTTCTCCCCCGGAAGCCCCCCAGATTCACAACAGGTACGACGCGGTGCTCTCCTCCGAGCGCCCTCACACGGTCGGAACGTCGCCCCTTGGGTTATCAGACCAAAGATACTACTTTTGGGTCCGAGAACCACCGCGAGGACGTGATTGAGCTCAGTTGCAATCGTGTCTCAACTCCACCGTTGTTCGTCCGCCGGCGGCATCCCGGCAGAAGGAGCGACACGACGATGGGTGGAAGAGCGGTGATCTTGGGCGTGATTCTCGCGCTTGGCGGGCTGGCACGGGCAGAGGAGCAGGCCCCGAACATCGTCCTCATGCTGGCCGACGATCAGTCGTGGATGGGCACCTCCGTACGGGCCCATCCGGATGTGGCGCCCGGTGATCTGCCGTTCCACACGCCGCACCTCGAACGACTGGCGGCCCAGTCGATGCGATTCACCAGCGCCTATGCGCCGGCGCCCAAGTGCGCACCGAGCCGCGCGAGCATCATGACGGGCATGAACCCCGCGCGGCTGGGCTGGACGACCCAGGGCCGTAACGGCAGGGATGGGCGGCGTGGGCTCGGTGCATTGCAGGACACGTTCGCGGAACTCCTGCAGGACGCCGGCTACCGCACCGCGCACTTCGGCAAATGGCACATCCAAGGCGGCGGGCCCGAAGCACACGGCTTCGACGTAAGTGATGGCAACATTGGGAACGAAGCCGCAGGTCAGTACGCCGATCCCAACCCCACCGACATCTTCGGCATGGCCGAGCGGGCCGAGTCCTTCATGCGCAGCGCGCACAGGGAGGGCCGCCCGTTCTTCGTCCAGCTTTCGTGGCTCGCGCTGCACGCACCGCAGAACGCGCTGGAGTCAACCAAGGCGAGGTACAACGCCACGACCGATCTTCGTCGCCGCGATGCCAATCGCCTCGCACTAACCGAGGATCTCGACACCGGTGTGGGTCGTGTGCTGAATGCGATCGAGCAACTTGGACTGACCGGGACGACATACGTCATCTACATGTCCGACAACGGGGGTCAGGGTGCCGAAACCGCGCCCCTTCGCGGCGGGAAGGGCAACATCTACGAAGGTGGCATCCGCGTGCCACTGCTCATTCGAGGCCCCGGAATCGAGGCGAACTCCTGGTGCCATGCGCCAGTCGTCGGCTACGACCTGTTTCCGACGTTCACATCCTGGGCCGGCGTGACGCTGGATCAGTCGCTGCAGCTCGATGGCGGCTCGCTTGCAGCACTGGCCCGCGGCGATGCGGCGCAGGTTGATCGCCGATCCGATGGCCTCGTCTTCCATTATCACAGCCAGTCGGCGCTGCATGTGGACGGCTACAAACTCCTTGTCGATCTCGCGACCGGCACCGCCGCGCTGTACGACCTGGGGGCGGACATCGGCGAGCAGCACGATCTCAGTAGCGATCTGCCGGATCGACGCGCAGCCATGCAGGTCCAGTTGTCGCAGGCATTGCAGGAGATGGGTATCGATCCATCAGATGACACCGCGGGCCGAGATCGCGCGACCCGTGATGGTGACACGCAGCGTCGGCGCGGCAGGCGCGATCGTGATGCGAGTCGATCGCGGGAGCGGTGATCGGCGCAGCATCACGTGGCCTCCGTTGTCTCAGATGGCGGGTCGTCCCGATCGTCCGTGACGTCGGCCTCCGCCACGACTCTGGCAATGCGCTTGGCGAAGTAGTAGATGCGCTTGAGCGTCTCGATGATGTCCGACTCGATCCGGAATGTCGCCATGCGATTCGGTTCCTCAGCAGCCAGTCGAGTGGCGAGATGCGATCCGGCATCGTCGGCAAGACTGTTGACGGACTTCTTGGCCGCGAGGACATCTCTGGCTCGCTCACGGTTCGACTCCACCAGGGCGCCAAGTGACTCGGCGACGGACCACACGGTCTTCATATGCAGTTTCGCGAGCAGCGCCTCGGTGGCCGGGCTGATCTCGACGTGATGAGACACTCGCTTGCTGCCTGCCTCGACCAGGTTCGTCTGGATCATGTCGGCGATACTCTCGAAGTAGTTCGCCTCGGCGAGATAGTCATGCAGCAGTTCCGATTGATGATCGGTCAGGTTCTCCTTGGAGAGCCGCCCGAGGTAGGCGACAATCTCGGCGTGCATGTCATCGACATCGACATCCATCGCCTGGAGACGATCGAGCTCCTCCTGCGGTCCCTTGAGGACGGGGTCGAGTGACTCACGCACCATGTGCAGGGCCGAAGCGCCGAGGCGTCCCAGCTCGACACGCACGATGTCCAGGGCGAGCGCTGGTGTTCGCAGCACGATCGGATCGAGGTGTTTGGACATCCGCTCCTTCGGCGTCACAACCTCCGGCTCCGGCACGATCCGATACATCATCTTCTCGATCGGTGTCACAAAGCCGACGAAGATGAGTGTGTTGGCGACGTTGAAGATGGTGTGGACGTTGGCGATCTGCCGCGGCGTGTCGGCGGCAAGGCGGTCCAGCCCCTCCAGTTCCGGCTTCGAGGGTGACATCCAGCGCGACAACTCCGCGAGCTGATCGATGAAGGCGATCCAGATCAAGACGCCGACGATCTTGAAGAGGATGTGCACCAGGGCCGCCCGAACTGCCTCGCGCGGCTTTCCGATCGAAGCGAGGACGGCAGTGATGCATGTCCCGATGTTGGCGCCGAACACAAGCGAAACACCGGTCTCCAGCGAGACCAGGCCCTGGCTGGCCAGAACGATCACGACGCCGATGGTCGCCGAGGAACTCTGAATGAGCCCGGTGAACAATGCGCTGACCAGGATCGCCATCAGCGGGTTGTCCATCTGCTGCATGAGCCGGATGAAGGGCTCGTAGTCACGCAGCGGACTGGTTCCTTCGCCCATGAGATGCATGCCAAAGAAGATCAGCCCCAGTCCCATGACCATGTGGCCGAACTGGCGCACCCACTCCCGGCGCGATGCAAAGAGCATCGCAAAGCCGATGGAGACGAGCACGAGGGCGTACTGCGTCACCTTGAATGCAACGATCTGCGCGGTGACCGTCGTTCCGATATCGGCACCGAGGATGACGCCAATCGACTGGCGGAACGTCATGAGCCCGGCGGAGATGAAGCCGACGACGAGCACGGTCGTGACCGAGGACGACTGGATGATTGAGGTGACGAAGGCCCCGGCGAAGATGCCCTTGACGCGGTTGCCGGTCAGCTTCGCGAGGGCTGACTTCATGCGATCGCCCGCGAGGAACTTCAGGGCGTCGGTCATCTGGTCCATGCCGTAGAGGAAGAGGGCAAGCCCCCCGACGACGGTCATGACGATCGCGCCGACATCGAGTGAACTGACGGTTGCGAGCGCGAGCATGGTGAATCGTGAAGTGTGGGAGACCAGTCGAAACGAACAGCGAACGCGGTCCACCCGGATGGCCGAGGATACCCCGAGTCACGCGAGGATTGAAGTCAGGGCGTGAGGTGGGCGCTGAAGAACCGATGTCGCTGCGACCGAATCACCGTCTGCGCAAGAGAAAAGGCGTGCCGTGGCACGCCGTGTCTCGGGAGGACACTCGATGTCCAAACAGTGGAGCCGGGGGGAATCGAACCCCCTCGATTCCGCTGTTCCTGCGTCAGTAACGCGGGGTGACGCACCTATTGACGCACCTGAGTTTCGGGACGACGTCGACTTCGCCGAACTCTGCGACGCCTGGCCGGGGCTGACGCCCAAAGAGCGTCGTCAGATCATCATGCTCATCCGCAGCATCGAGGGAAGGTCTGAGCCATGACCGCTCAGCGTCCGCAACGCGGCGAGCTTTCCCCACGTGTAACCGGAGCGGGAGGGGGGCCGGGCGGGGTGACGGCGGTCGCCCAGCGCACTGCCGTCGTCGCCCCGCACGGTCCCCCGTCGGCCTCGCCTTCTTCGTCCGATCGCACCAACATCGTGTCGCTCAACGACGAAAACGTGCTTGCTGGGTGGGTCGAGCTGTTATCGCGGTATTGCTGGGATTGTTTCGCGACGCTGACGTACAGCGAGCCAGTGCGGACGAGTGAGAAGGTGCTCCGGGACTTCCGGCGTTGGTTGTGGGAGTGGCAGCTCTTGACGGCCGTTGAGCGCGGTCTTGCGGAGGTCGAAGTCAAGGTCAAGAAGGACGCATACGGGCGGACCATCAAGCGGTACCAGGACGTCCGCGGCCCGTGGGCAAACAACTATCGGAAGGGTCGAGCAAGACCGGTCACAGTCCTCGGTGTTGAGAACCATCGGTCTGGTCTGCTGCACGCGCACGCCTTGATTGCCTGGTCTCCGTTGTTGGCCGATCTCGACCGGAGGTTGGGCTGGTCACTCTGGTTCAGGGGCCGTGATGAGGGTGGATTCGGGCACGGTATGGCCCGCATCGAAGCGCCGAGAATCCAGGAAGACGTCGTGTCGTATGTCGGCAAGTACGTCGCAAAGGCCGGTGAGCTGTACCTCTCGCCGTCCTTCGACGCCGCCACGTTGGTCGCCGCAGGCTAGCGGCGTCCGTCGCCGGCGGACGCCGGCAGCGTGCGGCAGTCAGCGCAGGGATCGGAAGCCTTTCCGGGGGCGACCATCCTTGACGCCCCCGGTGTGTGGTTTGCCTGGGGTGAGTTAGGGTGGGAGAATCTGACATGGAGAAGATCTCAGCACATGCGGGCCGCGTTGATGCGGCATGGCAACTGAGCCGCAGCGTTGGGGTGCCGACCCGAGGTCTGACTCCGGGGCCTGAGGAGGAACTGCTTAATGACTTCCTTGGGGAGGCTGTGTTCAAGATCGATCGTGGATGTATTGCGACCGTGTTCAGAGAGCCACAGCTAGAGTGTGGTACGCCGGATGCTGTCATTACTGTTTGGCGACCATCTGTGGCCACGGGTTGGCCAGATGAGCGATCACTACTGACTGAGAAGGACTATCAGTTCCTGCAGTTTCTGCACTATGTGGACGAGATCGATGTCGAGCTGGCGCGCACCCGCCTAGGAAGGGGATTCGGCAGTCGGCTCGATCGACTCGAGGCTGCGGGTGTTGTCATTAGGCGTGGAGATAGATGGCGCGCTCGCAGTTTGCGTAGCACCTTTGCAGTAACGCGGGTTATTGCCATTGAAGCGAAGATGCGAGACTGGCGGCGGGCATTAGCTCAATGCCATCGAAATTCTTGGTTCGCCTCAGATCTGTGGATGCTGCTTCCTGACGGTGGTTCCTTGGATTCGGTGTGGGGATCAGCTTCTCTACAAGGCATTGAAGTTCTGTCCCCTGACGAGGGGGTGCTTGATCTCCGGGGACGAGGTGAGCTTTACCCCAGGTCATATGCGTCATGGATGCTGAACGACTGGTCATGGCGTCGATGGAGGCAACGGGAACGTGATAAGATCAAGCAATGATCGACCTCGGTCTTGTTCATCGAGAGTTCCCAGAGATCAAAGAAGCGGCGCGGCTTGGGCGAGGTGGATTCAAAGAGGTCTTCTCCGGACGTCACGAATCAGATGGTCTCGTTGTACTCAAGCTGATTCTGCCCGGTAAGCAGGACACCGATCAACTGGCACGTGAAGTCGATGCGTGTTCGTCGGTGGACTGTGATCGGGTTCCAAGGGTCTACGCACATGGGCAAGTCGACACAGAGTTGGGGGCACTGCTCTGGATCCGAGAGCAGCGGATTGTCGGTCAGAGCCTTGATGATGTTCTGAGGCAAGCGCCACTCTCTGATCGTGAGTGTATGCGCATGTCATTGCACGTCGGAGGAGCATTAGCCGCTGCAGAGCAGGTCAATATTGTTCATCGTGATGTCAAACCTGGGAACATCATGAAGGATGAGTCTGGGTATTGGCTGCTAGACTTCGGAATTGCCCGCCATCTCGATCTCGAGTCCCTGACCTCGACCAAAGCAATGTGGGGGAAGGGGACTCCGGGTTACGCACCTCCTGAACAATGGCGGGCAATTCCGAAGTCTAGCAGCCAATACCCAGACTCATCCTTCATGATGTTC
>JBCBTA010000186.1:0-6649 GCA_039818905.1 Planctomycetota bacterium | reverse complement strand
TGGATGCCTTCGAGCTGCAGCTGGCGGGCGAGTTCGATCCGGCGTCATTCGCGCCGGTGGCGGCGTCGCTTGAGGGGCTCGCCTACCGCGACGCCGTGAGCGTGCTGACAAGCATCGCAGGTGAGGGCAACGCCGGGCAGGTTCGCGACATCGTCCGAGAGTACGCCACGCCCGTGCGCGAGGGCTTCACGTCGGGCGAGGGGCTTGCGCCGCCCGAGTGGCTCATCTCCTCACGCTGGGCCAAGACGGCCCTGATCATCATGGGTGTATGGCTCGCGATCGGCGGCGGCAACATGCTGCTGTACCTCGCGGGCCTCTCCAACATTCCACCGGAGCTGTACGAAGCCGCGGCGATCGACGGCGCGACCGGCTGGCAGCGGTTCATGCATGTCACCTGGCCGCAGCTTGCCCCGACGACGTTCTTCATCGTCATCATGTCCACCATCGGCGGTCTGCAGGGTGGTTTCGAGCAGGCGCTCGTCATGACCCAGGGCAAGGCCGACACCATCGTGATTACCTATTACATCTACAACCTCGCCTTCAACGGCAACTTCCAGTTGGGTCTCGCATCGGCGGTCGCGTGGATCATGTTCGGCATGATCTTCGTGATGACGGCGGTGAACTTCCGCTTCGGATCGAGGTTGACCAATGAGTAACGTCACCCCGAAGACGAAACCACAGGAAGGTCGCGATCCGATGGAGGGCGGCAGCGGCGCCACGGTGCTGCGCGTCATCACCTTCATTGGGCTGGTGCTGCTGGGCGTGACGTTCGTCGTGCCCTTCGCGTTCCAGGTGCTCGTCTCGCTCTCGACCGTGGCCGACGTCGATCTGCTCACGCAGACGGGCTTCCCGCCGGCGCTTCGGCCGGAGAACTACGCCGACGTCTTCCGGCAGGTCCCCTTCGGCAAGTACTTCTTCAACTCGTTCTTTGTCGCGGGCTGGGCCACGCTGCTGCAGGTCATCACCTGCTCGATGGCGGCGTACGCCTTCTCGCGCATCCAGTGGCCGGGGCGCGACAAGGTCTTCCTGCTGTACCTCGCGACGCTCATGGTGCCCGGCGTCGTGCTGATGGTGCCGAACTTCGTCATCATTCTCCGCCTCGGCATGTTCGACGACTACACCGGACTGATCATCCCGGCGGCCTTCAGCGCCTACGGCACGTTCCTGCTTCGCCAGTTCATGCTGACGATCCCCAGCTCGCTCGACGAGGCCGCCTCCATCGACGGCGCGGGACACTGGCGCATCTTCACGCAGGTGATCCTGCCGCTGGCGCGGCCGGGCATCATCGTGCTGGCCATCTTCGCCTTCCTGTTCAACTACAACTCGTTCTTCTGGCCGCTGATCCTGACCAAGAGTGAAAACCTGCGCGTGCTCCCGGTGGGACTGCTGCAGTTCGATTCGACATACGGGAGTGAGACGCCGAAGATCATGGCCGCGTCGCTGATGGCCATGATCCCGCCGGTCATTCTCTTCCTGCTGCTTCAGAAGTACCTGGTGCGGGGCATCCAGCTCGGCGCCGTCAAGGGGTGAGGACCTTTCATGGCTCGCGTGGTGCTCAAGGACGTCGTCAAGGTCTATGACCGCAAAGTTCGCGCGGTCGAGGACTTCTCTCTCGACATTGCCGATGGCGAGTTCGTCGTCTTCGTCGGCCCCTCGGGCTGCGGCAAGTCAACCACACTGCGCATGATCGCCGGTCTCGAGCAGATCACCGAGGGCACGATCGCCATCGACGAGCGCATCGTGAACGACGTCCACCCCAAGGATCGCGACATCGCGATGGTCTTCCAGAACTACGCGCTGTACCCGCACATGTCCGTCTACAAGAACATGGCCTTCGGCCTCATGCTGCGCAAGCTGCCGCGGCAGGAAATCCGCGAGCGCGTCCAAGAGGCAGCCCGCATGCTCGGCATCGAGCCGCTGCTGGAGCGCAAGCCCAAGCAGCTCTCCGGCGGCCAGCGCCAGCGCGTCGCGCTTGGCCGGGCCATCGTGCGCGAGCCCAAGGTCTTCCTCTTTGACGAGCCGCTGTCCAACCTCGACGCCAAGCTGCGCGTGACCACGCGCACCGAGATCAAGCGGCTGCATCAGCGCCTCAAGACCACGACCATCTACGTCACACACGATCAGGAAGAGGCGATGACCCTCGGCGACCGCATCGTCGTGATGTCCGCCGGCCGCGGCGTCGGGCGCGTCGAGCAGGTGGATACGCCGCTCGGCGTGTACCGCAAGCCCGTCAATCGCTTCGTCGGCGCCTTCCTGGGTCGGACGCCCATGAACTTCCTCGAGGGCAAGCTCGTTGACGATGGCGGCATCCACTTCCAGCGTGATCCGGGCTTCCACATCCGCATGCTCGGTGAGTACGAGGAGCAGCTTCGCCGGCACGTCGGCAAGGAGGTCGTCTTCGGCTTCCGCCCCAGCGCCATGTCCGAGGGGCCGACGGGCCGCAACGAGGGGCAGAGCGTCACGCTCAACACGGTGCTGGTCGAACCGCTCGGGCGCAACATGGATGTTTCCTGCCGCACCGATGACGACATCCACATCGTCGCCCGTATCGACTCCGACGCGCGGTCCGAGTTCCCCGTCGGAGAGAAGGTGACCTTCTATCTCGACATGGACCACACCCACGTCTTCGAGCCCGGCGAGTTTGGGAACAACCTCCTGCATCCGCCGAGCTGATCGCCGCGGACTTCCACCATGGCCGAACTCACCCTTGCCGTCTTCGGCGATGTCGTCGGTCGTCCGGGTCGTGAGGCATTCACCCACGCCGCTGCGGTCGCGCGCCGTGATCTCGGTGCGGATCTGATCATCGTCAACGGCGAGAATGCGCGGCACGGGCGTGGCCTGCATCCCGACGGCTACCGCGATCTTCGAGACGCCGGCGCTGATGCCGTCACCCTTGGCGATCACTACCTCGATGATCCGCGCGTCGTGCCGCTGCTCCTCGACGCGGCCGAGCCCGTCGCGCGTCCGGTCAATGGGCGCGGCGCCAGCGGCGCCGAGACGGCCGTCCGACTCGAGGCCGGGCAGACGTCGCTCTGGATCATCACGGTGCTGGGACGACTGTTCATGCGGGAGGAGGTCGATGATCCCATCGCTGCGATCGATGCCCGCGTCGAGACCATCGTCGAGCGCGAGCCTGACAGCCTGGTGCTCGTCGAGGTCCACGCCGAGGCGACCAGCGAGAAGATCGCCGCCGCGTGGCACTGTCTGGAGCGCTGGCCCCGCCGCGTCGTCGGCGTCGTCGGCAGCCACACCCATGTCCCCACAGCCGACGCCCGGATTCTTGACGGCTTGCTGGCGGCCCAGACGGACCTGGGCATGTGCGGCGCACTGCGCGGCGTGATTGGGTTCGCCGTCGATGCGTCGCTTCGGCGGCTGCGCGATCAGGGGCCCAGTGGGCTCAAGCTCGCCTCGGAGGATCCGTGCGCACAGGGCTGCCTGCTCCGAATCGACACAGATGCCCGTGCTGCGACGGCGATCCAGACCCTCTCGATCCACCCTGACGGCCTCGAAACCGCGTTCGCCCCTTCCTCGTGACGGGGCTATCCTCACATCCGCGCTGGGACCCGCGTCCTGGCATTCGCGAGGGGAAAGGGACGACCATGACGTCACGAGCTGTCATCGACCACGCCGCGCTCGCCATCAACGGCGGCACGCCCGTCTCCGCCGACCGCATCGGCATCATCGCCGTGAAGCTGGAGCAGGAGGACATCGACGCCGCCCTCGGCGTGCTCACCTCCGGCATGCTCGCGCAAGGGAAGAACGTCGCCGAGTTCGAGCAGCGTTTCGCGACGGCGTCCGGAGCCTCCCACGCCGCGGCGTGCGCCAACGGCACCTGCGCCCTGCAGCTTGCCTACGAGCCGCTGATCGAGCCGGGCGACGACGTGCTCGTTCCCGCATGGACCTACATCGCGACCGCCTCGATGCTCGCCGCCCGCGGTGCGAACCCGATCTGGGTGGACGTCGATCCTGAGACCTACTGCATCGATCCCAGCGACGCGGCGGCCAAGGTGACGGGCAAGACCACCGCGATCGCGTGCACGCACCTCTACGGCAACCCGGTCGATATCGATGCCATCGAGTCGCTCGCGGCGGATCGTGGCCTCTCCGTAATCTATGACGCCGCGCAGGCGCACCTTGCGACCTACAAGGGCCGCGGCATCGGTGCCTTCGGCGATGCCGTGACCTACTCGTTCTATCCGACCAAGAACATGACCACCGGTGAGGGTGGCATGGTCACGACCAACGACGCGGAGCTCGACGCGCGTCTCCGCAGCCTGCGTTCGCACGGCGAATCGGAGAAGTACGTTCACGATTCCATCGGCTACAACTACCGCATGACCGACATGGCCGGCGCCATCGGTCAGCATCAGCTGGGCCGACTGCCCAGCGCAACCGCCCGCCGGCGTGCCAACGCCGCACGACTCGACGTGGCCCTGGCCGAGATCGACGGGCTCACGGCGCCCGGCGTCACCAGCGATGCCGAGTCCGCCTACCACCTCTACCCCGTGCGCATCACGCCCGAGGCGTTCGTGGCGCCGCCCGCCGGAACCACGGTTCGCCAGATGCTCTGCGACGCGCTGCTCGCCGAGGGTGTCGGCACCGCGGTCCACTACCCGCGCTCACTGACACGCCAGCCGGTCTTCGATCGACCCGGCGTCGAGCACCAGCCCGTGTCCGATCGTCTGGCCGAGACGCTCTTCTGCGTGCCGGTGCATCAGATGCTCACCGAGGCACAGGTTGCGCTCGTCGGCGAGGCGCTTGCGAAGGTCGCTGCTGCATACCGGGCCTGAGTCCGAGTACCATGCCGGCTTGAGCGCACCACGCACATCGAGCCGGCTCGTCCATCTTCTGCTCATCGCCTTCCTGGCCCTGATCGTGTGCCACGCTCCCGCTGTGCGCGCACAGGCCGATGACGCCGCCCCGGCGGAAGAGGCGGACACCACCGCGACGACGCCGCGCACGCTCGCGATGCCGGATGAGGTCACGCCGGAGTGGATCCGCGGCGCGATCGCATCCATCGAGGATGGGTCGATCCTGGGTCTGTCCGACGAGGAGAAGACCGCGGCGATCGACGCTCTCTCCAAGGCCCTTGACCATCTGGCGTCGGCTGCGACCTTCGAGGGGCAGACCCGCGAGCTGAGCACCGCCGGAGCCCAGGCGAACGACCGGGCCGAGCAGTTTCGATCGCAGCTCGCCGAGGCGCTGCCGCCACCGGAGAGCGTGATCCCCCAGGGCGTCACGTCGAAAGAGTTCGAGTCGTTCATGGCCGAGGCTCGCGCCGAGCAGCAGCGGGCCAACGAGGAGGTCACGACGCTCGAGGCGGAGTCCACCCGCCGAGCCGCCCGCGTCGAGAGCATCCCGGTGCTGCTGGCGGAACTGCGTGAGCGACTTGGTCAGGTCGATGTCGAGGCCGAGTCACCACGTCCAAGCGAGGAGGCCCGATCGCTCGGCGTTGCCACGCGCATCCGGTTCCAGACCGAGTCCCGGGCCATCGAGGCGCAGATCAACGCGCTCGAGAGCGAGCTTGCCAGCTACAACGCGCGGGGTGAGCTGCTGCGGCTTCGCAATTCCCAGGCACGTCGCCGCGCGGAGCAGGCCCAGAAGGTGGTTGACGCCGCGGTCGCGGCCCAGGCTGCGGTGCGCGAAGCCGAAGCGCAGCGGGCATCGGAGGAGGCCGCCCGGCTGGCCGAGCGCACCCGTGAGTTCGCCGAGGACCTTCCGGCCGTCACCGAGATCATCGATCACAACAACAGCGTCGCAGAGCGCCTGTCCGACCCCGAGGGTGTTCGCACGCAGCTGGCCACGGCCGAGCGCGCCCTCGCCGGTCTCGACGAGTACCTGCGCGGCCTTCGAGCCCGATCGGCTCGGACACGTGAGAAGATCGATGCCGCCGGTCAGACCGAGGCCGCCGGCCTGCTGCTGCGCAGCGAGTACCAGGCGCTGCCGGAACGGGCCGAGCTGCGCAGACGCTTCCGCGTCACGACCGATCAGTTGTCACGCGCGCAGTATGCCGAACTCGACCTTGAAGACCGCATCGAGGAATTGACGCCGCCCCCGCTCTCGGAAGTGATGGAGCAGGTCCCCGAGGACATTCCCGTCCCAAGGGATGAGGTCGAGCGCATCGTCAACGAACTCCTGACGCAGCTGGCCGACAACCTCCGCACGCTGGAGAACCTGCACCAGTCGTACTTCTCCACACTGCTCAAAGTGCAGACACGTTCGCGCGAGCTGTCCAGCGAGATCAACGCCTACCGCGAGTACATCACCGAGCGCATCCTCTGGGTCCCCAGCGTCGAGCGCGGCAGGCTGTGGGATTTCAAGACGATGGGACAGGCCTTCGCCTGGTCGTACAACCCGCTGACGTGGGGCCGTTTGATCATCGCCGGTGTCGCCGAGGCGACCACGCGGCCCTGGACCATCGCGCTGCCCGTCGTCGGCATCCTCTTCGGCCTGCTGCTGCGCAGACGCGCGCTGGCCCGGCTGCGATCGGCCGCGGCGATCGCCCGCGATCCTGCCCGGGACAGCGTTGGGGCGACCCTCGCCGCCATCGGCGCGACGATCATCCTCACGCTGCCGGTCCCCTCGATGCTGTGGCTGCTCGCGGTGCTTGCCGAACTCGTCGGATCGTCGTCGAGCGTCGATGAGGTGC
>JBCBTA010000185.1:0-6697 GCA_039818905.1 Planctomycetota bacterium | reverse complement strand
CACACAACGAATTGTCATGACTAACCCCTGAAGTTGAGCGGTTCCGCCCGTCCTCTCGGACGGAGCCTGTGACGTGTTTCCCTATGCGGAGTCCGTTCCGATCGGAAGAGTGACCCCAAATCAGCGGGAGTCAATCAGACGCCGCCGATAAGCTCGACGAATCGCCCGCATGTGCAACTGGGGAAAAAATACAGCCGCCCCGGACGGGATCCGGGGCGGCTGGGATGACATTCGAGATGCCTTGCTGGATCAGCGGCGACGACGCAGAGCAGCAAGACCGGCGAGGCCGAGAAGCGTCGCGGCACCCGGGGCGGGCACGCGCTCGATGAAGCGGAAGTTCGAGAAGTCGGGGTACTCGACGGAACCCGTGCCCGTTTCGACGATGGTTGAGACGGTGTCGGTATCGGGGTCGTAGCCGCGGACCAAGATGCCCGTCGAGGCGATGAAGTCGCCGTTGTCGAGTTCGTATGCACCACGCGGCCCGAAGCCGTCGAAGATCACGTCCAGCTCAGTGCCGCTCGAGTCGTAGATGTACGCACCGGAAGGGACGGAGAAGCCACCGACGATGACGTTGCCATTGTCGAGTTCATGAATCTGCTGGGGGAAGTCGATGCTGGTCACGCCGTCACCATCGACGAAGGTGCCGAGGTGATTGCCCGAGGCGTCGAAGCGCTCGACGTTTTCGGTGGACGAGTTGGACACGAGCGCCTCACCGTTGGACAAGAACGTCACGTCCCACGGGCTGCCCATCGACAAGTTGGCCCACGGCTGCTTATCGCGACCCTTGAGGCTGAAGCTCCACACCGTGTCCCCGCTGCCGTCGGTGACGTACAGACGGTTGTTGTTGACAGCGATGCCGCGGATGTCGAGACCCTCGGACTCGCGGACGAGCGTACGGATGTAGTTGCCGTCGGTGCCGTACTCGTACACCTCGTCGGTGCCTTGGTCCGAGATGAAGATCGTGCCGCGAGGTGACTTGATCGCGTTGATGGGCGTGACGAGACGCCCGTCATCCGGGATGAAGTTGTCATCCACGAGCGAGCCGTCAACAGGGCTGAAGGCCCAGACCTTGTCCTCGTTGCTGTCGGGGATGAGCAGCACGTCGAGCGGGGCGGCGTGGGCCCCGCCTGCCGCAACAAGCGCGGCGATGGCAGTCAGACGAACCATGTTTCGTTCCTCTCCAGTCTCTCTTGCCCCGGCCTCGGCCGAGGGTGCTTCGGGGACGGTTCCCCCCACGGGTTCCCCACGCCGATCAGGGTTGCAGGTGGGCCCCCAAGGTCAATGGCGGACCTGCAAATCATTATGAAATCCCATGATGGACCCGGAAGGAGGATGTTCGCATCGCGCACGCTGAGTCCTTGGCAGGAAAGCGCTTACGCGTTGTCGAGCGACTGCGGCATATCGAGGTTCGATGAGGATGCACGGACACGATCAACACACTCAGCAATGCGTGTCGCCGCCTCGCGCAGCTCCTGCTCGGTGGTCTCGCGGCTGATGCTGAAGCGCAGTGCGCCGTGCGCGACCGCGTCGGGCACGCCCATCGCCAGGAGGACGGGCGATGGGTTGAGCGATCCGGAGGAGCATGCCGCGCCGGCTGAGGCGCACACCCCTCGTTCGGAGAGCAGCAGCAGCAGGGCTTCGGATTCGAGTCTGGGGAAGCCGATGTTCGTCGTGTTCCACAGCCGCGGCGATGCCGGGCCGTTGCGCTGGGCATCGGGCACCGCGCTGAGGAGGGTCTGCTCGAAGGTGTCGCGGAGTGTGGCCAAGCGAGCCCTCTCGTCGGCATCGGCGAGCCACTGCGTGGCACACTCTGCGGCGGCTCCCATACCGACGATGCCGGGCGCGTTCTCCGTGCCGCCTCTGCGTTCCTGCTCTTGTGTGCCGTGCAGTCGGGGTCGAACGCGAACGCCTCGGCGCAACCACAGTGCACCGACACCCTTGGGGCCGTGAAATTTGTGCGCAGAGAATGACACCGTATCGACGGGCATCAGGGTGACGTCCGTCGGCATCTTCCCGATCCACTGCGTTGCATCGCTGTGCAGCAGCACGCCGCGCTCGCGGCAGAGTGCACCAACGGCATCGATGGGCTGGATCGCGCCGGTTTCGTTGTTGGCCCATTGCAGGGAGACGAGCGCGACCGTGTCGTCGAGCAGGTCCGGGAGGGCATCGACATCAACGATGCCGCGTGCCGTCACAGGGAGCCAGCGAATCTCGGCTTCGCCGCGCCGGGCCAGCACGTCACAGACATCACGCACGGCTTCGTGCTCGATGCGCGTCGTGACGATGGTGCGGCGGCCGGTGGACTCGAGCACACCTCGGATGGCGAGATCGATCGACTCGGTCGCCCCGGAGGTGAAGACCAGCTCGCGCGGCCGCGCGCCGATGAGCGCCGCGACGGATGCCCGTGCGAGTTCGATGAGCTGACGGGCCTCCTGACCGGGCCGATGGATGGACGACGGGTTGTGCCAATGATCGCGCAGCATGCGATCCACGGCGTCTACGACCTGTGGGAGAGGGCGCGTGGTGGCGTTGTTGTCGAGGTAGATCGGACCCATCGGGCGATTCTACGGGGCTCGGCTACGCCTCTGGCGACTCCTCGCGCTCCTTGCGGAGCCGCTCGTCGAGCAGGTGGCGGGCCCGCTCACCCAGCATGAGCTCGGCGACTACGTCTCGGACGCGGACGCCATGCTCGTCGGACGCGTGGTGGGGGATGCCCAGCGGAGCCATCATGCCGAAGCCAAGGCCAAGATGGAGCAGCAGCCATGCGGTGATCTCCGAGCTGAATCGCTTGGAGACCTGTCCCTGCTCCTGGGCAATGACGACCTCGTGCGTGACGAAGGTGTGGATCTTGGTGATGTGGTGCTGCAGGGCTTCGAGGATGTCGGGGTCCTCGATCTCCGTCATAGCCTGGACGACCACCCGGTAGATGCCACGGCCCTGCTCGGAGATCATCGGGTTGGCGCCGATGAGCCGGCGCAAGCGTTGCGCGGGGTCCTTGGCGGAGGCCAGCTGGCGCTCCCAGATCTCCATCGTAATCTCGCTCGTCCGCTCGATGACGGCGATGAAGAGCTTCTTCTTCGACCGGAAGTGCCGGTAGATGATGGGCTCGGTGACGCCGGCGGCTCGGGCAAGCTCGGAGGTCGTCGCACCCGCATACCCCCGCTCAGCAAAGAGCTTCACGGCGGTCTCGAGGAGCTGTTCTCGTCTTTCAGCAGCAGGTAGACGGGTCATCTGACGGTCCAACTCCGAAACGTGACCCAGAGGCGGTGAATCTACACTAACTTTCGGTCAGACGCGAGTCGGAGTGTTGCGTTTCGTCGCCCTCCTGCGTGGATTCGTCGCGCTGGAAGGGCGGCACGGGATCGACCCCATGCCCACCCAGGGGATGGCATCGCGCGAGGCGGCGGATGGTGAGCCAGCACGCTCGCAGCGGGTTGTGGGTTCGCATGGCCTCAAGCGCGTAGTTGGAGCACGAGGGGTAGAAGCGGCAGCGCCCCCCGACCAACTGTCCCAGGGTCACTTGGTACAGCCGGACCAGGCCGATCAGCGGCAGGTTGAGCGGCGCGAGCGGGCTGCGCTGCGGCTCGGTCACGTCGGTCGTTCCTCGGATCGTCGCTCGCGTCGGGCCCACTTGCGCATGAGGTCAGCCGCCGCGTCCTGCAGCAGGCTCTGGTATTCCCGCATGGGCATGGGGACGTGCTGCTTCACGGTGACGACGAGGTCGTAGCCACGGTCCAGATCGTGCTGCAGGTGGCGGAAGGCCTCACGGACGCGGCGCTTGATGGCGTTGCGCCGCACGGCGTTTCCAGCCCGGCGTCCGATCGAGAGGCCGAGGCGTGGGTGGTCGAGCCCATTGGGGCGCGCGAAGACGACCAGCGGCCCGCACCGGCTCGACATGCGGGCGCCGAAGACATCGGCGTAGCTGCGCGAACCGGAGAGGCGGTGCCGCCGCCGAAACGTGAGGCTTCGGATTGGCTCAGCGGCGTCCACGACTGGATGGTACGCCCATCAGGGCTCGGCCAGCGCATCGCGATAGCGTGACATCAGGCGTGCGCGGGTGATGAGCCCGGCGACCTGGCCACCGGTCTGGCCGCCGTCGAGCATGGGCAGGCTCGCGACGTCGTACTTGGAGAACTTCTCCAGCACGATGTCGAGCGTCTCTTCCGGATCGATGGTCGGCAGGTCTCGACGTACGACTTCCTCGACCAGCAGGTACGGGATGGCCTCGCGCTCGATGAGCGCGGTGCGCACATCCTGCCCGGTCACCATGCCGAGGTACTGCCCATCGTGATCGACGACGACGAAGTCGGTGACGTGGTAGCTGCCGCGCAGATCGAGCAGCTTGGAGAGCGGATCCTCCGGGTGCACGGCGACGTGCGGCACGGTGCGGATGGACCGTGCTGTCAGCCGGCGCAGGATGGTCAGATCGGCCATGGAGCCGACCAGAACGCCGCGTCGGCGCAGTTTGAGCGTGTACACCGAGTCGCGCAGCACGGCTTGCGCAATGAGGACACTCACGATCGCGGCGATCATGATCGGCAGCAGCACGTACACATCGCGCGTGAGCTCGAAGAGGATGAGGATGGCGGTCAGCGGCGCGTGCGTGGTTCCTGCAACGACGGCAGCCATCCCCACGAGTGCGTACGCCGCTGGAGAGCCGCCCTCGGGCAGGAGGCCGATGGTGTCGAGCGTGACGCCAAGCAGCGCACCGGCGGCGGCTCCGAGGAAGAGGCTCGGCGCGAAGACGCCGCCCGATCCACCCGACCCGAGCGTCAGGCAGGTGGCCACCGCCTTGAACATGAGCAGGGCGAGCAGCATCCACAGCGCGGTGGAGACCGGCTCGATGGTCTCAGTCGGTTCGACGGAGAGACCGCCGGTGTTGGCCGCCGCTGCGGTGATCGCGTCGGAGATCAAAACGTCGTAGTTCTCCGGCTTGAGCAGATCACGGATGGTCTCGTAGCCGTTGCCGAAGAAGGGCGGCAGTTCACCGGTGCCTCCCTCGGCGCGGATGAGCTGCAGGTACACAATGCCGAGCAGGCCGAGCACCAGCGCGCCGCTGACGGGCTTGATGATCGGGTGGATGCGCAGCTTGTCGTACAGATCCTCGGAGAGGTACAGCAGGCGGATGAAGCCCACCGCGACGAGTCCGCACAGACCGCCGAGCAAGAGGTAGCTCGGCAGTTCCGGATAGGTGAACTCGTAGGTGTTCCGGAAAAGCTCGCTGACGGCGAAGATGGCGTCGTTCTCGCCGTAGTACGCCTGGGTGGTCATGGTGCTGAAGACCGACGCGACCACGATGGGCGTGAAGGTTCGCAGCGAGAAGTCGCGCAGCAGGATCTCGAGCACGAAGAAGATGCCGGCGATAGGGGCGTTGAAGACCGATGCGATCCCCGCCGCGGCTCCGCATCCAAGCAGCGTCCCTGCCTGATCGCGCGGCACGCGCAGCAGCGTCGCCAGCCCCGAGCCTATGGCGGAGCCGATCTGCACGATGGGCCCCTCGGCGCCGGCCGATCCGCCCGAACCGATAGTGCAGGCGGATGCGAGCGACTTGACCACGGCCACGCGCGGGCGGATCCGCGCCTTCTTGCGATACAGCGCGTCCATGACCTCCGGAACGCCGTGACCGCGGGCTTCGCTGGCGAAGAAGTGGACCAGCAGGCCTGTGAGCAGAGCACCGGCCATGGGCACCAGCGGCAGGAACCACCAGGGGGTGCGCTGCAGCAGGTCGATGGCGCGGAATTCGGCGAGGTGCAGCAGCTCGACGAAGCCGATGGCCCCGAAGGCCGTGACGGTGCCGATGCCCGCGGCCAGCGCAACGAGATACCAATCGCGCCTGAGGCCGAGCCTCTTGCCGAAGGATTGCGCTGTTGTCTGGAGGCGGTGGAACATCGTCGGTTCGCGGTTGGTCTGCTGCCGGGGCAGAGTACCGCGTCCGACGGTTATGCGCTTGCCTTCATCTCATGCGGATCGTCGATCAGCAGTTCTTCGACGGTTGGCGCATCGGCGAGCGGCTTGCCCTTCTCGTCCGTCAGCGGCGTGCCGTCGAGGGTGCGGATGATCGGGATCGGGTGCTTGCGCAGGTGCGCTTCCAGCTCCTTTTCGAGCGCCGAGCGCTTCTCGTCTTCGAGTTCTGCCCACTTGCCGCGGCCGCGGCACTTGGGGAACTTCGAGCATCCGAGCCATGGCCCGCGCACACCATCGCGGAGATTCAGCGGCGACTCGCACTTCGGGCAGGGGAGGTCCGTCAGCAGTGCGGGGGGCGAGGGGGCGGTGACCTTGCCCTTCTTGTCGATGTTCAGGATGGTGCCGACATCCGGGGACTCACCGTCCTCGAGCATGGTCGCGACGAAGGGACCGAAGCGACCGGTACGCCGGATCATCGGGCGCTGCGTATCGGGGCAGCGGATATTGACGTACTCCGCGGGGCGAGGACGCCCCAGGCGATCGACGGGACAGGCGTAGTCGCAGGCGGGATACTGCGAGCACGACAGGAATCGCCCGTTCTTTCCGAAGCGGTAGACCAGATCGCTGCCGCACTTCTCACAGCGGTACTCCTTGGGCGCCGGGCGCGTCTCGGCCTTGGCGTGGGTCAGGGCTTCCTCGGCCTTCTCCAGCTTGTCGCGGAACGGGCCGTAGAAGTGCTGGAGGACGCTGACCCAATCGAGGTGCTCTTCCTCGATCTTGTCGAGTTCGGCTT
>JBCBTA010000184.1:0-6726 GCA_039818905.1 Planctomycetota bacterium | reverse complement strand
TTCATCGCCTCTTGCCACGCGAGGAAGCAGGTTCTCCTGCTGCCCGAGTAATTCCTATGACGGCCTCAGCACTCGCAACCGAGCCAAGGCAACGCCTCTCCGGTAGGATCACTCCTATGAAGACCGGAGCAAGTCATGGAGAGCAGCAGGAGAACCTGCTTCCTCGCGTGGCAAGAGGCGATGAAGGTGCGGTGCGCGAGTGTCTGAGCCGGTACGGCGGGCTGGTCTGGTCGCTGGCTCGTCGCTTGGCAACGACAGAAGCAGACGCTGAAGATGCCGTGCAGGAGATCTTCCTGGACGTGTGGAAGAGCGCCGAACGCTTCGACGCTTCCGTGGCTTCCGAAGTCACATTCATCGCGATGATCGCTCGCCGGAGGCTGATCGATCGTCGCAGGAAGGAAGGGCGTCGCCCGGATATGGCGACGCTCCCGGATGGCATCGACGCCGACCCGATCGAGGTCGGCGCTTCGACGGAGACGAACGAGGACGTCAAGAGAGCCCAGCGGGCCATGGGCCAGCTCTCGACGGAGCAGCAGCGGGTACTGCAGCTCTCCATCTTTCACGGCTTGTCCCACGAGCGGATTTCACGCGCAACGGACCTCCCGCTGGGAACTGTCAAGACACATGCCCGCCGCGGCCTCATCCGTCTGCGGGAGATCATCGAAGCCGAAGAAAGGGCTTCGAATCAGAATGGACCCACTTCGGAGGACGGGGGGGTGACGCGATGACGACAACTGCATCACCCAATCACGAACGACTGATGGCGCTGCTCGCCGACCGAGCGCTGGACGTCATGACGCCCGAAGAGGACCGCGAACTCGAGAGGCTCCTCGACGCATCGCCCTCCGTCGATCCAGACTGCATGGATCGCGTGGTCGCAGCGCTCAGCCTGCAGGGCCTCGCCCAGCCGGAGTCGATGCCCGCCTCCCTCGAATCCAAGCTCCTCGCCGAGGCAACGCGATGGGAGAAGTCACAGATCGCCCCGGTCGCAGGGTCCATCTCTCCAGCGCCCCGCATGGGGTCTGGCGCACTGCTTGGCTGGCTTGCAGCCGCGGCGTGCCTCTTCATTGCAGCGATCGCCTGGTTCGCCGAGCCAGTCGGGCCGAGCGCTGCCACACCCGCCGATGGCCTCGCGCTGCTGATCGATGAGGCAGACGACCTCGTCGAAATCGACTGGGCCGCGGCGAAGCCAGACCCACTCGTCGCCGATGCCGTCACCGGCCGCGTCGTGTGGAGCCCCTCCCGCCAGGAGGGGTACATGGTCTTCTCCGGCCTCGGGGCAAACGACCCGACGCAGGATCAGTACCAGCTGTGGATCTTCGACGCCGAGCGCAACGAAGCCCACCCGGTTGATGGCGGCGTCTTCGACGTCGCGTCCGCCGAGGGCGAGACCGTCATCCGCATCGATCCGCGGGTGCCGGTGAGCGAAGCGACGCTCTTCGCGATCACCGTCGAGCCGCCCGGCGGCGTCGTGGTGTCCACCCGTGAGCGTCTGCCGCTGATCGCGGCGGTGCCCGAACAGGGCTGAGATCACTTCTCCTCGTCGTCGCCCTTCTTCTTGCCGCCGCCGAGGATGCCACCGATCAGGTCGGATGCCGTCTCGCCGACACCATCGGCCGCGTCATCGCCGAGGATCTCGCCAACCTCCTCGCCGATCGCACCTTCGAGTTCACCAGCCAGACGGCTCGCGCCCGCCTGCACCAGAGCGTCGGCCATCATGTCGCCATCGACGGTGATGCGCGGATTGGCGATCGGCCCACGCACCGCGAAGGCGAGATCGAGCTGCTCAACCTCCTGGGAGCCGGCACCCGGGACGCTGATGGTCGTGTCGCGCAGGCTGACCTGGAGCGGCATGTCGAGGAAACCGATGCCCGTTTTGGAGAAGCCGCCGTCGAGCGTCACGTTCACCGTGCCGCCTGAGATGGGCGGGCCACCGGGAACCGAGAGCTGCTGCCCGATCGTGTCGCCGGGGATGTTGCGCAGGGCGACCTTGAAGGCGCTGGGTGTCGGTGATTTGGCCGCGTCGCCGAGCATGATGTCCACGTCGAGCGTCCCGCCGCTGGAGGTCGCCACGAGACGCGGGGCCGCGTCCAGCAGCCACGGCTGTGATGACAGGTTCTCGCCGCGAAGGCTGACGGTCTCTCCCGGGAGCTGTGCGACGCGTGCCTCATTGGTAATCAGCTCGTACACCGCGACGGTCGGAGCGCCATCGACGAGGTGGTTCGCCGCGACGCTCGCGTAGCCATGCATGCGGGCCTCGCGGGCGAGGCGCTCGCGCAACGTCTCCCTTCGCTCACCGGGAGGCGCGGCGGGATCGACCGTGCCGTCATCCGGCTTGCTGCTGCCCATGCGCTCCAGCCAGTCCTGCACCTGTGCCAGCCGGTCCTTCCACTTCTCGGCCTGCTCGATGTAGTCGTCGATGGTCTTCTCGTCCTCGTTCTCCGCCTCGGGCGGGTCCGGCGGCGTGACATCCTTGCCGACGCGGCGTCCGGGCACCGTGCGCTGCTCACCCGACGACACGTTGGTGAGCTCGATGCGGTCGAAGCCGATGCGCTTGGACAACAGATCGGCGCCGCGCAGATCGATGTCGGACTGCGCCACGCGAAGCAGGTCAACCTCCAGCGCATTCGGATCCGCCATGGCGAGCCCGGTGAGCGTCATGCGCCCGGCGGTGAGATCGACCTCGGCCCGCTCCAGATCCACGGTCGCCCCGTTGGCCTGCTCCAGCTGGGAACGGAGCGTCGCCGTCAGCAGCTGATCGGTCAGCAGCAGCTGCGAGACGAACAGCAGTGCCACGACAAGCACGGCGAAGACCACGCCCAGCGGGCGCACCGGAAGACCGATGCGCTTGCTCATCAGCTCCTCGTACGTCTTCTTGCCGTGCCCCTTGCCGAAGAAGAGCCACGTCGCGAACCGAACTGATTTCTTCGCGTTCAGCGCCTTGTAGCGATCCGACCCCTCCTCGAGCTTCGCCATCGTCTTGCGGAAGCGCAGCAGCGTGCCGTTGAGCACGAGCGCCACGATGACGCCGAAGACCAGCCCCAGGACCAGTCCACCGGTGGTGACGTAGTAGCGGAAGTCCATCAGCGCCAACACCGGCGTGTTGATCGCCCACTTGAACAGTGGACGCGTCGGCCCATCGAGAAGGATCTGCCCGAGCTGAAAGGACAGAGGCATCAGCGCCAGCGACAGCAGCTTGGCAACGCCCAGCACCAGCGCCGCGATGAAGAGGTTGGCATTGAGCACGATGAGCAGCAGTGTCAGGACGACGATCAGGCCGCCCGCCGCCGATGCCGACAATGGCATGAAGCCGAGCGCTCCGCCCAGCACGCACGCGGCGCCAATCTGAAACGGCGTCGCCTTGCCTCGGAGAAGCTTCCCGATCTTGCGCGTGATCATCACTCCGCTCCTTCACGGTTGGGGGGCGCTGGGACTTGGGACGCGGAGATTGTACGGTTCCGCGCCGACTACTCCGGTAGCGCGACACGAACGCCCGGCAGCGCCTCGCCATCCGGCCCCTCGATGTGCATGGCGAAGGACCATCCCCCCCACACCTGCTGGATCTTCAGCAGCACCGTGTTGGTTCCCTCGCGCAGGCGGACCGGGATGCGATCCTGCTTCGGCTGATAGCCGCGCTGCACGTGCTCATGGTGCACCTGCTCCCCGTTGACCCAGACGGTCGGGCCGTCATCACTCCCCAGCGCGAGCACTGCATCACGTGCGGCATCACTCACCAGTTCGCATGCTGCGTAGCACATCGCATGGTCGGTGTGCCCGCCGAACACCTTGTGCAGATCCACGTGGAATTCACGGGTGGGATCCTCATTGCGCTGCAGCTTCCGCACCACACGTCGCCATGCCCGCATCGGGCCGCCGGGGGCGGCGTACGTCGCATTCGGATCCACGCCATCGAACTCGCCGGCCTCTTCAGGTCCATGGGCCGCCTCGGGCTGGTCCGCGTGTGGGCAGGCGAAGGGGCCCACGATCAGCCATCCGTTGACCGAGGGATAGCACCGCTGCTCGGCCCGGGCTTCGACAGGTACGCCGCCAAGTTCCACGACCGCCCTCGCCTGCAGACGCCCTTCGCCGGGAACCGCCGCCGCGTCCAGCGTCGCCGTCGCGCGGACGGGTGCACTCGCAGTGCCCTTTGCCGAGCGGTCCTTCCCACCTCCGACGAGCGACCACGCGCCGTCGATCTGAAGCTGCGCCTCGATCGTGCCGTCCGACGGCGCCACGAAGCGCGGCCCCATCCAGACCTCTGTGCTCACGGCACCGGCGCCATCCTCCGAGGGTCCAGTCTCCAGCAGGCACGACACACCGGCCAGGCGAGACGCGGCTTGGGCCGCTCGTGGCGCGTCACAGGATGCAACGTCCTTCAGAATCGCCTGCCAGTTGGCCTGCAGTTCTTCGATGCGCGACACAGCCGCGGCTGGATCGGATGCAACGAGCACTCGAATCGCCAGTGCATCGCGCAACGAGGCCGGTGAGGCGTCGCCGAGCGCGTCGGCGATCTCCTCCAAGACTGCAAGCTGACCACGCAGTCCGGCACGCAGCAGATGATCATGCGTTGCGTCGAGCAAGGGCTCGATCTCGATGGTCACACCAGATCGCACATCGACGGGCCCAGTGCGCACGACGCACGTCAACGTGACGGCGTCGTACGAGTATGGACGCTCGGCATCACCCGGTTCGAAGATACGACCATCGATGCGCACGCGGGCGGCGGGCCAGACGTCGGGCAGCTGCACCTCGTACGCCCGTGTCGCCGCCATGCCGTCGAATGATCCTTCGACAGGCCCGATCTCGATGACGCGTCGGCCATCGACGATGCGATGCGCAACGGGTGTCCAGGCACACTCCTCGCGGGTGTAGCCGAGACTCAGCCCGTCGTCCTCGTAGACCCGCGCGTCTCCTTCGTCTCCGGGAAAGATGCGCAGGATCAGCGGATCGACGGCCCGCTCAGCCGTGCGATGCATCGGGGGTGCCATCGGGATGATGGCGCCAGCTCGCGCGAAGACCGGAATCTCGTCCAGGGCCGCGAGATCGCGGATGTCCGCAGGACCTTCGACCGTCCGCCCGGTGACCCACGATGTCCACGTGCCTGGAGGCAGCCATGCGATCGATGGCGCAGCTCCGGTTGATGCGTTGATCGGGTGAATCACCGGTGCGACCAGCAGTTCGTCGCCGAACATGTACTGATCCGGAGA
This sequence comes from Planctomycetota bacterium, assembly GCA_039818905.1. Classification (GTDB taxonomy): domain Bacteria; phylum Planctomycetota; class Phycisphaerae; order Phycisphaerales; family UBA1924; genus JBCBTA01. The sequence goes on along the minus strand of JBCBTA010000184.1, from coordinate 1,519 downwards.
TGCATACGCACGCTCTTCGTCCGGCCAGGCGTAGTACATCGGACGGCAGAGCGGGAGCGCATCGTCATAGGTGCGCCGCGTCATCGCGTAGATGTAGGGCAACAGCGCGTAGCGCAGGTGAAATGCCTCGCGTTTGGCTTCGAAGCAGCGCGGCTCGAAGGTCCAAATGCGCCGGTCGGCACCGGGATGACGACCGGAGTGCGTGCGCAGAATCGGGCTGAACGCCCCGAACTGCACCCATCGGGTGTACAGCTCATCGTCAACCGGACCCGGCTGATGGCCGCCGATGTCGTGACTCCAGTACGCATACCCGACGTTCCCCGCCGTGGATGTGAACCACGGCTGGAAGGCGAGCGACTCCCAGTTGCAGAACGTGTCGCCGGAGAAGCCGATCTGATACCGGTGGTTCCCGAGCCCGCCCCACCTGCTGAAGATCAGCGGGCGCAGATCACCCCGGGCGCAATTGCGCTCCATGTCTTCCCAGTGCAGATGGTTGAGCCACCACAGCGGATCGACGCCATCGATCCCGGAGTCGGTGCCCTGCTGCCAGTCCATCCACCAGAAGTCAACGCCCTGCCGCTCCAGCGGATGGTGCAGTTCCTCGAAGTAAGCCCGGACGAAGGCCTTGTCGGAGCAGTCGAAGGAAATCGGCTCATCCGGTGTCGCGCCCAGGATCTCGGCCATGCGCGCATGGGCGGTCTCGTGCGTGCCGATGCCGTCGGCCGGGTGCAGATTCAGCGTCGTGCGGATGTTCTTCTCGCGGCACCAGGCGAGAAATGCGTCCGGATCCGGGAAGTAGTCCGGGTTCCACGAGTATCCAGTCCAGCCGTCGAGATGCCAGTCCATGTCGAGCACAAGGACGTCCAGCGGAACATCGTGGGTGCCGAACTCCGCGACGATCGCCTTGAACTCCTCGTCAGAGTAGGGCCAGTAACGACTGAACCATGAGCCGTAGACATACCGCGGCGGCATGGGGATACGACCGGCGACCTTCGTAAAGTCCTGGAGTGCGCCGATGTAGTCGTGTCCGTAGCCGAAGAAGTACCAGTCGATACGCGACGCCTCTTCGTCATCGCTCGATCGCGGCGTCATCCAGTTCCACTCCGACCCATCGAAGAGCGGGCGCTGACCATCATCGACGACGACCCAGCCGTCGCGCGACAGCAGACCCGGCTCCACGGGACACGAGCCCGAGACACCATCGAGTGTGCGCGTCGTGCCGCGCAGATTGCCGTCGTCGGCATCGCCAGGACGCCACGTGGCATCGCCGAACTGCTTGAGCGTGACCGAGAGGTTCTCAGGCCCGAACCGACCCTCCGTGTGTACATATCGCACGATGAGCGCATCAGTCTCGATGACGCACACGCTTCCATCGTCGGTCGTCTCAAAACGTGGCACGGCCAGGTTGCGGCAGATGAACGCCTGCGATGCCCGATCCTCGAAGCGGGCGTTTTCGCTGAACTCCATCCGGATCAGCCGCGGCGTGAGCACGGTGAACCGCGCGGTGCCGGCGCGGATG
>JBCBTA010000183.1:0-6730 GCA_039818905.1 Planctomycetota bacterium | reverse complement strand
GCCGATAAGGCCATGGTGCGGCGGCAGTTCCGGGCTCGCGAGTCGGGACAGCAGGTGGACTACATCACCGATCATCCCGAGACGATTGCTTACGAGGGCGACGAGCGCGAGCTGACCGTCATCTTCACCGACTTTGCCGGCTTCACATCACTGAGTGAGCGCATGGGTGGGCGCGAAACCGTCGCCCTACTCAACCAGTACATGCGCGGCATCACCGACGTGCTGCTCGACTCCGGCGCGTACGTCAACAAGTTCCTCGGCGACGGCATCATGGCCTTCTGGGGCGCACCCGCACCGGATCCGCACCATGCCGAGCATGCCTGCGTCAGCGTGCTCGATGGCTACAACGTGCTGCACGTGCTCAACGATCGCCGGGCCGAGCTTGGGGACCAGTCGCCCCTTGGCATGCGGGCCGGCATCTCGACGGGGCATGTGATCGTGGGCGACTGCGGCGCGCCGCCCAAGCTCAACGACTACACCGTCATCGGCAACGCGGTGAACCTCGCGGCACGGCTGGAATCCGCCAATAAGCTGCTCGGGACACAGGTGCTGGTGACCAAGCGCACCATGGAGCTCATCAGCACTGAGAAGCGCGAGGCCATGCTGTGGCGCCCGATCGGACAACTCCGCGTCGTCGGACAGGATGAGCCCGCCACCGCGTTCGAGTTGCTCGGGCGCAAGGGCGAGAACATCGACACGCCCGAGACGACGCGCTGGATCGACGACTCGGCACTTGCCGTGCGCACCTTCCAGGACGGTGACTATGCCACGTCGATGGAACTGTGGCAGAAGCTGCTGCTGCAAGAGCGCGGCCACGCCGGTGCGCTCATGTACGTGCAGCGGTGCGCGGAGCTGCTCCAGAGCGGCGCGACGGATCCCGTGTTGCCACTGCGGTCCAAGTAGACCCGGCTGTGATCAGGCGGTCGCTGCCTGCAGCGGCGACGGCGAGGAAGGCTCGCTCGGCGGCGCCGACGGCGTCGATGATGACGTGGGCATGACCGCCTGCCGCTCGTGGGCCCGGAAGTCCTCGCCGAAGCGAATCAGGCGGAACGAATTGGCGATGACGAAGATGTCGCCCACGAAGTGGTACACCACCGCCAGCCACAGCGAGATGCTGCCGGAAGCCGCGAGCACCAGACCGGCAAGCGCCACGACGATCGACGCGACGATGTTCTGCGCGATGACGATCCGTGTCTTGCGGGCGAGCTGCATCAGGAACGGGATGCGCCCGATGTCATCCGTCATCAGCGCGATGCCCGCGGAGTTCGTGGCGATGTCCGAGCCGGAGAGGCCCATGGCGACGCCGACGTCCGCCGCTGCGAGCGACGGGCCATCGTTGATGCCATCGCCGACCATCAGCACGCGCTTGCCAGAGGCCACCATGCCGATGATCGTGGCGTGCTTCTCCTCGGGCAGACGCTCGGCCTCGATCTGATCGACGTCAACCGTGACACCGACGCGCTTGGCGACGGCAAAGCGGTCGCCGGTCAGCAGGTGGATGCTGCGTGCGCCGAGCTCGCGAATCTGCTCGATGACGGTCTTGGCGTTGTGACGCAGCTTGTCCTCGAGGCCCACGGCACCGAGATAACGATCGCCGCGCATCACGTGCACGCCGGTCATGCCCTCGATCTTCTGCTCAACGGCCTCGACGCTCGGGCGGATCCCGGGATTGAGCTCGAGCAGCCAGGACGAGCGGCCCGCCGCGAGCTCTCCTTCGGAGCTGCTGACCTTCACGCCCTTGCCGTGGACTTCCTCGTGATGTGTGCCGCTCTCGGGCGTGACGCGTGCCTGCGTCGCCGTTTCCATGATGGAGCGGGCGAGCGGGTGGTTGGAATGCTGCTCCGCCGTCGCGGCCGCCTTCAGGAGATCGGCGCCTTCGACGCCGTCGGCCGGAGCGAGGCGGCTGACCGCAAAGCGTCCGGTGGTCAGCGTGCCCGTCTTGTCGAAGACGACCGTGTCCACCTCCCCGGCGGCTTCGAGGTAGCTGGTCTGCTTGATCATGATGCCGAGTCGGGCGGCGGCGGCGAATGCCGCCATCATCGCTGTGGGGCTGGAGATCAGCAGCGCCGCCGGGCAGCACACCACGAGCACGGTGATGGCCGTCTCGACGTCCTTGGTGAAGTACCACACCAGGGCCGAGACGACGATGGCGATGGGCACGAAGTAGCGTGCGACGAGTTCGATGAGCAGCTGTCGCGGCGTCTTGGCGCTTTCGGCGGCTTCGATCAGTGTCGCGACCTTGCCGATGGTCGTGTCCTCACCGACCGACGTGGCCCGCAGATCGAGGTTGCCGGTCAGGTTGGTCGTGCCCGCGTACACCTGCGCGCCGGGCTCGACCTCAACCGGAAGCGCCTCACCCGTCAGGCTGGCCTGGTTGACCGAGGATCGGCCGGAGGTCACCTCGCCGTCCACCGGCAGGTTCTCACCCGCGCGGACCCGGACGACCTGGCCGACGACGATCTCGGAGAGCGACACCTCGCGTTCGGAGCCATCCTCTTCGACAAGGCGTGCGGTGTCGGGCGTGAGTCCGACGAGTTCCTCGATGGCGCGGCGAGCGCCCCAGGCGGTCCGCCGCAGTGCGTGGTCGAAGACGAGCAGGATGAACGCCACGTACCCCGCGGCTTCGTAGCGGCCGATGGCGATCGCCGCGATGACCGCGAGTGCGGCGAGCGACGAGCTGGTCGGGCGGCCGCGAAGGACCTCCTTGGCCGCGGCGTAGAAGAGACCGAGGCCCAGCAGAATCGCGCCGAGGAAGGCCGGAATCTGGGCGATCTCCTCAGATGCGAGACCGAAGATGCGGGTGATCGTCGTCGTGAAGACGAGCAGGCCGCCGACGAGGTAGGCGACGATCCACTTCTCGAGGTTGACCTCGTGGTGGGCCGAGCCCTCGATGATCGACCCGGAGTTGTGCGTGCCGTGGGTGGTCAGGCCGGAAGTGACTTGGCTCATGGTGCTCGCTGGGCTGTTGGGCTGACTGGTGAAGCTCGATGCCGGCAGTGCGCTCCGGCTGCCCCCTCGGAGGGGCCCTTATACTAGGCCGACGTTGGGTTGGCGCCCGACGGGCCGCCTGGCGAACGCCCAACGACCATCTGGTACGGACGGCGGGCCGCCAGGGTTCTGACCGCCACCGGAGTCCGGATCATGCCACGCCCCACCATCGCGATCATCGGCGACGGCCAGATGGGGCTCGTCTGCGCCGACATCCTCACCAATGAGCCGATGCCGGTTCGTCTCTGGAGCCACACCGCTCCGGAAGCGGAACGCCTGGCCCAGCAGCGCACCTCGGAGCGGCTGCCGGACGTCTCGCTGCCCGAGCAGGTGCTGGTCACCGGTGACGATGCCGAGGCCCTCGCCGGGGCCGACCTGATCGTCTCGGCTGTGCCAACGCAATTCGTGCGCCCCGTCTGGGAGCGGCTCCGCCCCCACGTGGACCCGAACGCGGCGGTCGTCAGCGTCGCCAAGGGTGTGGAGAACGACACGCTGCTGCGGCCCACGCAGGTCATCGCCGACGCCCTGGGCGAGAGCACCGAGACGTTCCGCCGCCCCATGTGCGTGCTCAGCGGCCCGACCATCGCGCCGGAACTGGCCCGCTGCCTGCCCGCGACCATGATCGCCGCCAGCACCGATGACGCGATCGCCCAGTTGGTGCAGCAACTGTTCTCGACGAGCTGGCTCCGTATCTACACCGGCACCGATCCGGTGGGCGTCGAGTTGGCGGGTGCGACGAAGAACGTCATTGCGATCGCCGCGGGCATCCTCGATGGCCTGCAGGCCGGCTTCAACGCCAAGAGCGCCCTGCTTGCGCGTGGCCTCGCCGAGACCACGCGCCTCGGCGCAGCACTCGGGGCCCGCACGGAGACATTCTTCGGACTCGCGGGTGTCGGCGATCTCGCGACCACCTGCTTCAGCCCGCTCGGGCGCAACCGCTCGCTCGGTGAGGCACTGGGCAAGGGCGAGTCGCTCGAGTCGTATCTGACGCGGACGAGTTTCGTTGTCGAAGGTGTGGCGACCACGACGAGCGTCGTCGAGCTTGCGCGTCGGCACGATGTCGAAATGCCGATCACCGAAGCGGTCCAGGCTGTGCTCTACGGCGGGCTCGATCCCATCGACGCCATCACGCGCCTGATGAGCCGCGAGCCGAAGGCAGAACGCGTCGGCACGGATTGACACGCGCAACTTATTTGAAGCCAGATGCTTAGGCCGAGTGCGGCTGTTTGGTCGCGCATCTCGCCGTTGACACGGCTGGAAACGCCGCCACCTTATCCACAGGCGGGCGTCGCACAGCGCCTGTCGGATCGTGGATTGATTTGCACAGCGAGAGACTTTGCGTCGTCGTGCGCCTGCACAGCGCGCGTCGCAGCCGTTCGGGATGTCGGTCGTGGGGACCGGCGCCCGCACGTACAGGGATTGGAGAGACGGAGTGAGCACCCAGCTTGCGGGTATGACCGTGGTTCTGTCGTGCGCCGCGTGCGCACACGGCGCGATGCTCAGTGGCACGCCGCTGATCGGGCCAGATACGCGAAATGGGAGCTTCGAGGCCGACTCGATTGCGCTCGAGGAACCCAGCGACTTCTCGGGAATGGATGGCATCACCAACTGGACGCTGTGGGAGGACCTCCCGCGTGAGGTTGGTGATGGGAGTTCCGGTGTCATCCAGTCACCCAACGCCTCCGATGGCACGATGACACTCATCCTGCAGCCGGTGAGCGGCGCCGTCGTGAATCTCACGGACTACGTGGTGCAGGAGGGCGACATCTTCTGCTACCTGTGGGATGGCGTCTTTCGGTTTGACATGCCGTGGGTCTTGCCGACCGTCTCCCTCGTGTACCAGAACGACGAGAGTGTGATCGTGCCGATTCCCGGCACCGAGACGACGCGTCAGACGCTCGACAACCCCCAGCTCGACATCGGGCTCACGTGGGTCGCCGAGCCCGGCAGCCCCGTGATCGGCAACCGCATCGGCATCGGCATCGACAATCACAACTCCGAGAAGTTTCCCGAGTTCGACAACTTCCGCCTGTCGGTGGTGCCGACTCCAGGGACCTCGCTGCCGTGCGCGATCGCCGGAGCCGCGGCGTTCCGGCGCCGTCGCGTCTGAGTGGTAGGCTCCGTGGCATGAACGCCATCGAGAAGCTCCGTCAGATCGTCGATCAGATCAGCGCCAACACCGATCCGCTCAGGAACATGGATGGCGACTGGGCCCTCGCGGGCCGGCTGCTGTCCCGTATGCCGATCGACCAGACCGAAGTGCAGCGGGCGATCAAGGAGAAGGACCGCATCGCGCTGGATGTCATCGTGCAGCGCATCGAGAAACCGGATGCGAAACCGGATGTCGCGGCGTCACCACCATCGGACGAGCCGACCCCGGAAGTCTCTGATGACGAGATGAAAGCCGCGATGAAGGCGTTTCGCAAGCGCCTGAAGCTCGCGCGCCTGGCGGATGAGTCGAGCCTCAAGGGACGCAGGCTCACCAGCGGGAAGGCGAGTGAGATCGACGCCATTCTCCCGCCCCAGGAGTACGGCTGGCATGTCTGGGATGCGCTGGCCAGGGCCGGCAAGCTTGAGCACACCGGCGGCGGCTTCTACGCGCTGACGTCGTAGGGACCTTTGCAGCGCGCACGAACACCACCGACTGCCCAAAGGCAACAGCGGCGGCGTTCGCGTCCATCGGTGTGCGTGATCGGCCGTTCAGTCAGGGCGCACAGCCGAAGTCCATCGCGAGCAGCGTGAAGTCAGCGAGATTGACGGCGCCATCGTTGTTGAGGTCGCCGTCACCGAGCACGGCGCCCATGGCGGTACCGAAGTTCATGGCGAGGATGGTGAAGTCGGCGAGGTTGGTGCTGCCATCACCGTTGATGTCACCAAAGCAGACCGACGGCGGCGCAACTGCACCGGGCCAGAAGCCGCCGGTCAGCTCGTAGGTGGACCCGACCAGCGTACCCCCGGCATCGGGCTGGCCAACGGTGCCACTGAGCGTGTACGTACTGCCGGCAAGCGTGCCACCACCACCATCGATGGTGCTGCTCGTGATGGCGAACTGTGCGGCCGCGGTTGACGCGGCGATGAGCACCACCGCCGCTGATGTCATTCGAGTGTCCATGGCAAGTCTCCTTCAGATGTGCGGCACTCCGCCGCTCACCATTCACCACGACATTGGCGCGCTGCACGGACAGCCGAATCTGAACTTTCCTGTGTCCCGATCCGGACACGAGAGATCCGGACGCACGGGACATGCAAATCTCGAAATGTCCTGACCGTCGGCCCCGCAGGTGTCGTGGTGTGAGGCAGAGAGACGGCGACGTCGGGAGATCGCCGCACATCACCCCTGAAGGAGCCTCACAATGCATCGCACCACACGCAGAGCAATCATCACTGGATCGACCCTGCTGACTCTGGCCGGCGCCGTCGTCGCCGAGACGTCGCTCGTCGAGCATCCCGAGGCGGCACTGGGCGACACCGTGCGCGCGCACACCGATGTCACCTTCGAGCCGCGCGTGCTTCCGGGCACTGCGTTCACCTACCAGGGACTGCTTGAAAGTGGCGGCGCTGCGGTGACGACTGCCGTGGACCTGCGGTTCACGCTGTACGAGGACGCCGCGGGCACCATCGTGCGGGGCGGGCCGATCGATGTGAACGGCATCACGCCGGAGAACGGCGTCTTCACGGCATCCATCGACTTCGGAGCCATGCCGTTTGATGCGCCGGAGCAGTTGGATTACTGGATGCGCAT
>JBCBTA010000182.1:0-6749 GCA_039818905.1 Planctomycetota bacterium | reverse complement strand
GCAGGCACCGCTCGACCGCGAGGCCGAGCGCCGCGGCGAGGTCGAGCGGTGCCTGCTGGGCCAGGGGTTCGTTGGTGAGGGCCTGCGTCACGCGCTGCCGGGGAATCACGACCTCGCCGAGGATGATGTGCTCGATGCGGACGTTGCCGTCGGAAACCTCGATGACCGTGCCGCTGAGGCGATCGCCGTTCTCGAGGACGAGCACGACGAAGGTACCAACCACCGATGGATCGGAGAGATTGACCCGGCCCTCCCCGACGGGCTGCAGCGCGGCGGTCGCCGTCAGCGGCGTCAGCAGCAAGGCGAGCAGCAACAGCCCCAGGCGGAGCGACATCCATGTCCGTCCAACTCTGATCACACCCGCCTCCACGCAGGTTCGAGACACTTGAGGCCATCCAGCCCCGCGCAGCGGACCGCGCCGAGCCGAATCGGACCGTACCCTGTGCCCATCGGCGTTCTCACCCCACTGAATCGCCTGATAACCCGCACGGCCGTTGCAATCGCCGCAATCCACACGATGTCCAGACGCAAGCTCCACGATCCGTACTTCAAGCAGGCCAAGTCCGAGGGCTACGCGGCCCGTTCGGCCTTCAAGCTCAAGCAGATTCAGGAAGCGCGATCGCTCATCCGACGCGGGCAGCGCGTGCTCGACCTCGGCTGCGCCCCGGGGTCCTGGCTGCAGGTCGCCTCGGAACTGGTTGGCCCCGCCGGCACCGTCGTCGGCCTCGATCTGCAGCCGGTGTCGGTGGCGATGCCCGACAACGTCATCGCGCTGGTCGGCGATATCCGGGAGATCGATCCCGAGGTGCTCACCACCGCATCGGGTGGGCTCTTCGACGTCATCATCTCTGACATGGCCCCGAAGACGACGGGACATGGCGACAGCGAGCGCTCCATCGCCCTGTGCCAGGATGCCCTCGCCCTCGCGCCGCGACTGCTCAAGCCAACGGGCAACATCGCGCTCAAGGTCTTCGAGGGTGCGCTGTATCCCGAGCTGCTTCGTCAGATGAAGGAGTGGTTCAGCACCGTCCGTGGCTACAAGCCCAAGGCGAGCCGCGACGTGTCACGCGAGATGTACGCCATCGGCACCGGATTCATTCCGCCGCGCGCCGGATAGAGCTACCGGATTTCCTGTATACTGCGAGTCGATCCTTGGTCATCCGGGGGATGCAAGGGGATCAGCCTTGAGCGGTTCAGACGCAGTGCATGGGTCCGCCACAGCGCCCACCGGGCGACGGCGTGGTCTCAAGCTTCTCGTCGCAGCTTCGCTCGGCATTCTCGTCGGACTCGGCGGCTTCACCTTCGGCTACGGCGACGGCACTGCGTATCTCGGTAGCGATCCTGCATCATGCGCCAACTGCCATGTCATGCAGGAGCACTATGACTCCTGGCTGGCGTCGAGCCACAAGCACGTCGCGTCGTGCAACGACTGCCACCTGCCACACGATTTCATGGGCAAGTGGATCACGAAGGCGGACAACGGGTTCTTCCACTCCGTCGCCTTCACGACGAACGACTTCCACGAGCCCATCCAGATCAAACCACGGAACCGGCGTGTGACGCAGGACGCGTGTCTGCACTGCCATTCCGAGTTCGTTGACCACATGCGTCCGGCGGTTGATGGCGGGGACATGCTGAACTGCATCCACTGCCACGCCGACGCCGGGCACGCGGCGCGCTGATCGCCCGCGGACAGAGAAAGTGAGGACCTCATGACCACGAGACTCCACCAGCTCACCCGACGCCGCCGGGGTGGCGCCTCCATGTTGGTGCTCACCTTCCTCGTCGCCGTCATTGCCACGCTGCTGGTCGCGTGGGTGCTCGTCACCATGTTCGGACGCAAACAGGAGGCGCGGACGCAGTTCGTGCGCGTCGCCGAGGTCTCCGAGATCTCCACCGATCCGCGTCCCTGGGGCCTCAACTGGCCCGCGCAGTACGACGGCTGGAAGTCAACCGCGGGCGACCGGTTCTACGGCGGCAGCAGCGCCCTTCCCGAGAGCAAGCTCGATCAGTCTCCGTGGCTCAAGCGTCTGTACGCCGGCTACGCGTTCAGCATCGACTACCGCGAGGCTCGCGGCCACGCGTACATGCTGTACGACCAGGGTGTCACGGAGCGCATCACCAAGAAGCCGCAGGCCGGCGCGTGCCTGCACTGCCATGCATCCACCACCGTCATGTACCGGCGCATCGGGCTCGAGGCGATGGGCGAGACGGCCGATGAGGCGGCCCTGTCCGGCGACTTCAACATGCCGGCGGTGCAGCGCGGCTTCGAAGAGGTCAGCCGCATGCCCTACGCGGAGGTCCTCGCACTGCTCGAAGCGACCCCCGATGGCACCGCCGATGGCGACCCCGTCTTCCCGCAGCCGCCCACCGGCGGCTACACCGGCGAGTTCGCGGGCGAGCCCGTGGCCGAAGGCGCGACGCCGGGCGGCAACGCTCACCCCGTGACGTGCATCGACTGTCATGATCCGAAGACGATGGCAATCCGCGTGACACGCCCCGGTTTCGTGCAGGGCATCTCCGACCTTGCGGCAAGCGACGCGCCCGCCCCGCACCTGCCCAGCATCGAACGCTGGCGCCGCGGCGATCGTGCTCGCCCGTACGACCCCAATCTCGATGCCTCGCGCCAGGAAATGCGGTCGTACACCTGCGCTCAGTGCCACGTCGAGTACTACTGCGCCAACAAGGCGACGCTGACCTTCCCGTGGGCCCACGGTCTGCGCATGGAGGATCTCGAGAAGCACTGGGAGGAGATGACCTTCTCCGATGGCACCGCCTTCTTCGACTACAAGCACGGCGAGACCGGTGCACCGATCTTCAAGGTGCAGCACCCCGAGTTCGAGCTGTGGAGCCAGGGCATCCACGCCCAGAGCGGCGTGAGCTGCGCGGACTGCCACATGCCGTACGAGCGCCAGGGCGCGATGAAGGTAAGCAACCACCATGTGCGCAGCCCGATGGAGAACATCGCCGCGGCGTGCCAGCGGTGTCACGCCCAGGACGAGACGTCGTTGCGCGAGCGCGTCGAGAGCATTCAGCAGCGCACGCTGGACCTGATGGACCGTGCTGCGGTCGCGATGGTAGACATGCTCGATGCCATCCTCGAAGCACAGGCAGCCGGTGTCACCGACGAACAGCTGGCAGAGGTGTATGTCCTGCAGCGGAAGTCCATGTGGCGCCTGGACTACATCAGCAGCGAGAACTCGCGAGGCTTCCATGCCTCGCAGGAAGCTGCTCGCATCCTCGGCGAATCCATCGACTACAGCCGCAAGGCACAGGCGATGGCCCTGCGCCTGCGAGCACCGGACGCACCAGATATTGCAGACATGGAGAAGGAGCCGGTCATCGGCGTAACGCCACGCGAGTAAGCGAAGCGTTGTGCCGGCCGCCTCCATCGTGAGGGAGGTGTTGACCCATGCAACGAAGTCACCTGTGGCCCATGCTCCTGATCGCGGCCTCGGCGGCGGCCGCGCAGGACGACAAGGAAGCGACCGATCTTCTCGAGGAACCCGTGACCGATGAGGTTGCTGCGCCTGAAGCGCCGCGCCCCCCTCTCGGCTATCTCTCGGATCCAAACGAAGCCCCGAAGGACTTCTGGGACGCGCTCGTCTCCGGCAAGATCCACTTCGATGATCGGCTGCGCTTCGAGTTCGCCGAGACGACGGGCAAGAAGCCCTCGTACGCCTTCACCAACCGACTGCGGCTCGGCTACGAGACCAAGGCCTTCTATGGCTTCAGCGGTCTCGCCGAGTTCGAGAACGTTGCCACGCCCAACTCCGGCCTGTACTCCGTGCCACCTGCCGACCAGGGTGATCCCGACCGCACGACGATCGCCGATCCGCGCGGCACGGAGATCAACCGTATCTGGGGGCGCTACAAGACCGACGGCATCGGCGACACCGAGATCGGCCTCGATGCCAAGGGTGGGCGACAGCGCATCATCTTCGATGACCAGCGATTTGTCGGGAACGTTGGCTGGCGTCAGTTCGAGCAGACGTATGACTCCGCCCGCCTGACCACCGACTTCGGCGTCGAGCGCCTGACGCTCGATTACACGTACGTCTGGGGCGTGCAGCGCATCTTCGGCCCCAACGGACCCAACTGGGATTCCGACTCCCATTTCCTGCGAGCGCAGTACCAGGCAATCCCCGAGCTCACGCTCATTCCCTTTGCCTATCTCCTGGACTTCCGGGATGACTCGCCGCTGGATTCCGTCAACTCCTACGGCATCCGCATCACTGGTGACATCGGCCGCAACGTCGGTGACCCCTCGGATACCTACTTCGACTACGAGGCGACCTACGCCTATCAGAACGACGCGGGCTCCAACCCGGTTGACTTCGAGGCGCACTTCCTCGCACTGCAGGCTCGCATGACGCGGAAGGGCCTCGGTGCCGCGACGCTCGGATACCAGCTGCTCGGCAGCGACGATGGCAACTTCGGCTTCCGCTTCCCCCTCGGAACCAACCACAAGTTCCAGGGCTTTGCGGATCAGTTCCTGACGACGCCGGCGGAAGGACTGCAGGATCTGTACATCGCGGGCAAGATCGACCTGCCGCACGATGTGACGACGTCGATCATCTACCACCAGTTCTGGACGGATGAGGGCGGCAAGGACCTTGGCTTCGAGATCGATCTCGTGGCGACAGTGAAGTTCACGAACTTCTGGTCGGCCCTGACCAAGTTCGCGTACTTCGACGGCCACAACGGCCAGCCTGACACGGTCAAGTTCTGGATCCAGACCGACATCAAGTTCTGAGTGAACTGAGAAAAAGGCCGCGGGCCCCGGATCTCTCCGAGGCCCGCGATTCGGTCGGGTGCTGACGATACTCCGAGTTCTGTCCCACCCCTTGCGGGATGGTTGCGACCATTTCTCTTGCCGCGCCGTTGCCGACACGGTCGAGCGGCCGACCCGCTTCCTTCCGACCGGACCGGCCGTCCTCCCGAAGGAGGCAGAAGCTGCTTGGCCTTGCACGCGGCGGCGTTTACCTCTGCCCCGAGCGTCGCCGCCCGGGCGGTGCGCTCTTACCGCACCGTCTCACCCTTGCCTGTGCCCGCACAAGGCGGGCCATCGGCGGTCTGGTTTCTTCTAGCACTCGGCCTCGCCCGCGACCGACGGGCGGGTGGGGCGTTACCCCACCGCCGTGTCCTTTCGTGCTCGGAAGTTCCTCCGGACGCGCCAGGCCGAGGCCCGTGCGCCGGCGGCCGCCTGTCAACACCTCACATCATTCTATTCGGTCACGCCGCGCCTCGGCTGCACCCCGGTATCCTCCACCCGTGCCACAGAACAGGACCCTTCTCTGGATCGAGCCCTCGCAGGGCCGCTTTGCGCAGTGCGTGACCGAGCTCGCCAAGATGAGGGTCGTCGGCGTTGGGGCCCCCGCCGAGAGCACCAAGTCCGACACCACCGATCTGGGCACCCTCTTCACCGACGCCACACCCTTCAGCGACATCCGCCAAATCGTTGCGGAAGGCAACGCGGACGTGCTGCTGATCATGACGGCTGCCCACGCCGAACCTGGTGCCGACGTCGGGCTGGGTGATGATCTCGAGTTCCTGAATCACTGCAGGCACCACAACCTCCGCGTCTTCTCGACTGCACCGGCCCCGAGCACCACCCGCAGTAGTGTGCCGCCCGATGCAGTGCGCACGTTGGGCCTGCTGCGCAACACGCCCATCTGGCTTCGCGCGACAGACGCACTTGCGAATTTCGGACCGGTGCAGACCGTCAGCGTCTCCTCACGGTGTGCGCGCGACGCATCCTCCCTGGGCGCACGACTCTTCGACGCGATGTCGCTGATCCATGCGTTGCTCGGGCTTCCGGAGTCGGTCGATGCAGCTCTGGTGACGCACCCCACGCCCAGCGCCGGGCAGGGTCCGCCGCGCACACTGCGCCGTCTGCGCGGCGACATCACCGCCAACCTCCGCTTCGGTGCACATCGCGCCGGAGCGCTGACGCTCTCCGATCGCGGCGGGAGGTGGTTCCGCGGCGTCACGCTGCTCGGCGATGCCGGCTGCTTCCGCCTCGACGAAAACGGCTTCGAACATCTTGATCCGGATGGCGTGCTGGTCGATGCGTCGGAGCCGGAGGATGCCGCGGGAAGCGCCGATGGCGGTGCGCACGCCGTGGCCACCGATCTGCGGCGGGCCATGGACCCGCATCTCCCCACACCGGAGCCAATGGACGTGCGCAGCGTTCTGGCGATGTGCGAAGCCGCGATCCTCAGCGCATCGACGGGCGCCGCCGAGCCACCGAGCACCATCCTGCAGATGGCCCGAGCCGATCGGGTGTGACGCCCGCTACTGCTGTGCGTCGGCGTAGGAAGCCAGATCGAAGTCCTTGTCGGTGATGCCGCCCGCGTCATGCGTGCTCAGCGTCAGCGTGACCTTGTTGTAGCGAATGAGAATGTCCGGATGGTGCTGGCACCGTTCGGCCTCTGCCGCGATGTCGTTCACAAACTTCATCGAGGCGAGAAAGTCCTTGAACTGGAACGTCCGCTGAATCGCGCCGTTCATCTCGGTCCACTCGGACCGATCCTGGAGCTTCTCGCTGATCTGATCCTCGCTGAGCTTCACCACGCGTTGCTCCATCCCATTCACTGCGCTTCTCGCGACGTCGCCACGAAACGCGTGCGGCGAGCCCGGAAGTCCGTCGGTGCTGCGCAGTGAATGGGATGGAGCAACGCGTGGTGAAGCTCAGCGAGGATCAGATCAGCGAGAAGCTCCAGGATCGGTCCGAGTGGACCGAGATG
>JBCBTA010000181.1:0-6768 GCA_039818905.1 Planctomycetota bacterium | reverse complement strand
CGCCGTTCATCATCCGTAAGTCGCCCCGGCTTCTTGAGGACGGCGCGTCATGAACGCGCATACGACCATCGGCGGTGACACACTCATCGCCGTCAAGCAGCGGTGGACGGAAGACGCGTTCCTTCGGATTGCAGCTGAAATCGCTCTCGCGCACCACGAGAAGTGGGACGGATCCGGCTATCCCTTCGGGCTCAAGGGTGAGGACATCAGTCTCGCGGCCCGCGTTGTCGCGGTTGCGGATGTCTACGACGCGCTGACGAGTGAGCGGGTGTACAAGAAGGCCATGCCGCACGAGAAGGCCAGGGAGATCATTGTCGAGGGCTCCGGCTCGCACTTCGACCCGCGCATTGTCGAAGCATTCCTCGCAAACGAAGATGCCTTCCGTGCGATCGCGGCGGAGCTGCGCTAGCCCTCGGTGGGCGGTGACGCAGGCGCCACGTCTGTTTCTGGCCGAGTCTGAGGGCCGGCGCCGGGGACGAAGGGGATGGGCTCGCCCGTCTCCAGTGCGTGCTCGATCTCGTCGCGCCACGTGCCGAAGTACATCATGAAGCGCCAGTTGTCGTCCGGATTATGACCATAGCTGCGCGTCTCGCGGTACGCCTGCTCGACCGACCAGTCCTCTTCGAGCACACGGTGGAGCAGGACACACATGCCCGTTCGCTCCGAACCCGCAGCGCAGTGTGTCAGGACCGGGTAGTTCGACTCATCGCGAAGAAGACGCAGCGCCTCGACATACATGTTCGGGTCGCCCGTCGCATCCCCGTTGAGTGGCAGCTGAATCCGACGAAGCCCCAGTTCCGCATCGACCTTGCGAATTGCTTCGAACGTCTCGGGGTCCTTGTCGTAGCCACCGAAGTCGATGATGGTCTTGATGTCGTTCGACTCGGCAACGCGGCGCAGAGCTGCTGGTGACAGGGCACCTGCGCGGTACAGCCTTCCATCCTCGACGGTCGCGAAGTTCTTCGCGATCAGTCGATCCTCCAGCAATTCCTCCCACGCGAAGATCCCGCCGCCAACAAGGATGATGATCAGGAGGGCGTTGCGCAGGAACCGCCTCAGATTGAATTGGTGCTTGGCCATAGGGCCGGAGTATATGCGTCAGTCGCCCGCCGGCATCCTGCGAGCAACGATGACCCTGTTCTCCGGGTCGTCGCTGCGCGTCCGATCCATGTTGAGCGTCGCGATCTGGGTCCACTCGAACGGGAGCGTTCGCTTCTGTCCGCGCAGGACGGTGATCGCGAAGTAGTCCACGTCCCCAGGGACCTCGTCCGCCGACTCGGGCCACGGCAGGAGGGGGATCGGGCTGCCATACCAGTACAGGAACTTGTGATGCAGCAGCCCGAAGCTGACGAGTTGCACGTCCTCCGGGAGTTCTGCGCGGACCGTCTCGACGTCGGTTCCCGGATCCGTCGCGTTGTGCACCAGCATGTTGATGACAGGCCCATTGAACATCCCAGCGATCAGCATGGCGAGCAGGCCGGGCGCCAGCAGCCCGTGGCTGCGTGAATCCAGTTTGGACCGCCGCATGATCACCAGCCAGGCAAGGGCCGTTCCGGCGAAGAGCACGACCAGTAGCCACCACGGTTGCGCGGCGGTCTGGACCCACCTGGACAGATCGAAGCGGCTTGCCACCGTCACGCCTGCGAGGAACAGGACGGCCAGGACGAGGATCGAAGCGAAGATCCGCAGGAAGTCGCGATAGAAGCGGCGAAGGCTGAAGGCAAAGTCCAGCGCGAGCGCCTGATGCACGACCACGCCGCAGATCACGCCGATCAGGGGGTACATCGGAATGAGGTACCGATGGTGTCCTTCAGCGACGATCCACACCGGTCCGAAGAGCGCACCGATTGCCAGAATCTGGAAGAGCATGCACGAACGGACTGCCGGCGACATCGACTTCCAGAAGCGCGGATCAAGCAGTCCGAGCAGCAGCGGCGACCACGGCAGCGTCGCCACGAAGACCTCCAGCGGGAGCATCGCCATGTGCGTCAGCAGCGCCCCAATGCCGGCACTGACGCGGCTGCCACCAGGGTCGAGCCATGTCTGCTTCGTGCCTTCCCACCCGGTCTCTACGAACAGCGGGACCTGGAAGGCCGCGATCGCCCCCAGGAACAGCACGATGCCGATGACATGGCTCCAGTGCAGAAGCCATCGCCAGTCTCGGCGCAGGAGCAGGAACAGGTAGGTCGCGCCGAAGAAGGCAATCGGGCCCTGCAGTCCCTTGGTGAGCGTCGCCGCGGCTGCAATGATGCAGGCAACGATCCATGTCAGGGCCCGTGACTTGTTGACGACGTATCCTCGATGCCACACGAGAAGGGCGCTCGCAAGCAGCATGGCGAAGAGTCCATCGGTCTCCACGCGTCGCCCGAGATCGAAGACGTGACCCATCGTCGGATACGCCAAAGCCGCGAGCAGCGCCGCCGGTGGTGCCAGGATCCGAAGGGCATACCACCACACCACCAGTGCCATGAGACCTGTCACGATGACCATGAACACGCGCACGGTCATCGCGTCCAGCGGGTGGATCCACTCGTGGATGATCGCAAGCGTCCAGTACTGCAGCGGCGGACGATCCAGAATCTCGTGTCCCTGGTTCGTGGCGATGATCCACTCGTTGTTCTCAGCCATCTCGACGCCGTGCAGTGCTCGGCAGGTCTCTTCACCGACGAGAGGGAGCCGGGTCGGACCGATGCCGTACCCGATCAGGACCACCAGCACGATGACCAGAGGACCGAGGATCCGCTGCATGGTGGTGGGGGACGCGGTTTCGTCCGGCGACGTGGTCATGGATCAGTCGGTCACACCTTGTGTGCGAACACCGAGCGGCCGCGTGACAACCTGCGGCAGGGCAACTTCATCGGACGCCTCACGCTCGAGAATTCGACGGACCGTCGTGAAGACGTCGTCCACACCGATCGACTGCAGGCAGAGGTTGTCCTGGCACTTCGACTCGCGATTGTTCAGCGCACTGACGCATGGACTGCACGCGAGGCCCGCCCACAGGACATGGTTGCGCGGACTCAACGAAGCAAACAGATCAGGATGTTCGGGTCCGAAGAGCGTGACCACGTGGATGGGCGTCAGCGTCGCAAAGTGCGCGGGGCCGGAATCATTGGTCACGAGCACGTTCGACAGTGCGTAAAGCACCAGCAGCTCGCGAAGTGTCGTCTTGCCGGCGAGGGACTGGCAGCGCTCGGACCCTAGCTCCCGCATGAGCGTGTCCACGGGGCCTGCCTCGGCGGGTGCTCCGGTAAAGATGATCGAGACATCCTGTCGCCATTCCAGCAGACATCGGGCAAGTTCAAGGTATCGCTGACGTGGCCACGCCCGCAGCGGGATGAGGTCGCTGCAATTCGCATTTAGCAGAATGATGGGGCCGTCGGCGGGAACTGTGCCGGTCACGAGTTCGCGCACCCTGTCGCGCTCATCTGTCGTCGGCGTGAACGCAGGTGGTGTCCGTCCGACATCCGCTGGGCGCAGCCCCGTGGTCGGTAGTGCATTCGGGTCGGCATCAAGAGCATCGACCATCATGCGAAATGCCCGTGCGGAGTGGATGTGGGGGTTGAAGCGCAGCCGATGCGTCATCAGATCACCACGCCGCGGCCCCTCGGCAAGCCGGCCGTGATAGCCGATGCGGATGGGGGCACCACTGAGATAGGTGAGGGCTGCGGAGCTGCGCGCGAAGAACTCGAGGTCGATCGCGGCGCTTACCCGAAGGCGTCGCAGCCTTCGGAGTGTGCCGAGTGTCCGCATGAGCGTGCCGAGCAGGCCACCGGTCTCGATGGCGATGACGTTCTCATGTGGGATCAGGTCCATCACATCCAGAATGAACCTGTTCTCCTCGAAGACGAGGAAGTAGACGTTGGTGGGCCCGACGCGCTCTGTTGCCCGCTGAATCGCGTCCGCGGCGAGCACCGTCGAGCCCTGCTCGGCGAGCTTCACGAAGAGGATGCTGTCAACGGTCGGACGGGGCGGACCGGCCAGAGCATCGCGGACTCGGCGCACGCCTGTCAGCAGCCAGCACAGCGGCAGGCCAAGCCAACGGTCCACGGCACGCATCGTCGAGAGTCGCATTCCACCCATCACGTCTTGACAGCCCGCTCCACGGGCTGGAATGGGCCAATCATACCTTGAGATGGGCTATGGGGCCCACCGCGACACGGCCCCGCGCGCCGAATGAGAGCCGATGCCCGACGCCCCGAGCCTTCCGCAAGGGCTCTATCGGACCCGTCAGAACGAGATCTGCATCTGGGCCCCGATGACGACCTGGTCTCCATCAACATCGGTCAGCAGACCGAGTGACGCGATCCGCCCGGTGAACAGCGTGCCGAGATCGGTGGTGGGCTCCGGGTAGTAAGTCGCCTGCACGGTGAACTTCAGTGCGTGACCGGCGATGTACCAGTTGCCGCCGGCGCCGATCGAAGGGAAGTCCGTGCCGCCACGATCGTTATCAATCCAGACGTGGTTGTACGCAGCGAACAGCTCCGCGTCGTCGGTGATGAAGGCACCACCCTGCACATCGAAACCGTAGTCCTCAAAGGTCTCCTCGCCGGAGTCAACCCAACGCCCGTTGACGGAAGCACTGAGGTTCCAGCCTGGCCCTTCAAGGCCGACGTCGAAGGTCACGGCGCCGAAGCGCCCTCCGAAGTCGGCGGCCGCGGTCGTTGCTCCGCCTTCCTGCCAGTGTCCACCGAGTCCGAGCAGAACGCCGAAGTCATCATCGGGGAATGCGGTGTAGTCGCGGTACTGTCGCCATGATGCATCGCCGAGTCTGGTCTCGACGCGCCCGGTCAGGGCGAAGTCGGCACTTCGATCGGAGATGAAGTCGCTGTTGAGACTTGCGCGGCCATCAGACACCGTCGCGAAGGTACGCACGCGCTCACCTTGAAAGGTGAACTCGAGTCCCTGGACCCGATTGATCCGGAAGATGACGTCATTGAGTGGGCGGTCAAGCCCCAGCTGCCGCGAGACGCTCGTCATGCCGTGGGCACGGTTGAACCGGCCTCGGAACTGGCCAAACCGAACACGGAAGCCATCGTCGTTGTCGTACACGCCGTAGACGTCCAGCATCCGGGGACCACGAGAGCCAGCCAGCTCGGTATTGATGCGGAGCTGCAGTTTCGGCCTGGGCATGGCCACCCGGAAGTCAAGTCGGGCGCGAGGAAGCACGAATCCGCTCTCGAAGTCATCGGCGGCATTGAGAAACAACCGGGTCTGGAAGAAGCCCTTGATCGTCAGGCGTGGCGCGTCGGGATCGTCCGGCGTGATCCGGAAGCCGCCGTCGTAGGTTGCGGCGCCCTTCGAGAGAAAGGCGCGCATCTCGGCATCTGCCAGCATTGACGCGGCGACCTCGGAGACGTCGGTCGCGAATGCGACGGGAGCGCTTGCCAGTGCCGCCATGACAGGGAGGATTCTCATGGTGCGGGAGGGTAGGGATGCCTCGAAGGGCAGTCCATTTCGCACGATCTTCATCTCTCAGCCGCGCAGCACTTGCCCGGGTCCGTTCTCCTGCCCGGCGGTGGGGTTTGAGCGAGGTGCGCCCCGAACTCTGCGCTGTGCCTCCGTCTCTTGTCGTGGCCGCTCGGGTGTCCCGCGCCGAGACCAGCGTCATGACATCGATCACTGCTGAGCCGCACGTCGCGAGCGCAGTTGTATGCACGCATGACTCGCAGTCAGTGCCGCAGTGCGTGTCATGCACGAAGCAAGGACCGCACGATGAGGTGAGCTAGATGTGTGCGCATGTGATGTGCTGCTTGGTGTGCACACGGAATGTTTATGCCATGTAACGAACGATCGAGTTGTCGTTCACAGAGGCGCGCGAGGCCAACGCACAGTAGGGGAATGTCCCCAGGAACCGGGCAATCTTCGGTGCAACCTTCATCGATACTGAGCGCGTAAGGTCTTCGACTTCAACAGCGCGCGCACTATGCTCTGCGCGACTTGAAGACGTCGCGTGTGCTTCCGGGATTCTGAACACGTTGGTGCCGTCGGGCGGCTCCTCGGACAGCTGACTGTTGTCCGCGCCTCGGTTGATTCACAGGAGTGCCACACAACGGACGTGTGGTCATACCACAGAGAGGACCTTCAGAATGACTGAACGCCGCAGCGGATTCACACTCGTTGAGTTGCTCGTCGTCATCGCCGTGATTGCGCTGCTGGTCGGTGTCCTCCTACCGGCGATCGGGCAGGCACGTGCCGCGGCGCAGCGACTGCAGGTCGCCAACAATCTGCGCACCGTTGGACAGGGCGTCCAGGGGTACTCCGCGGAGAATCAGTACTACCCGCCGGCGTACGTCTACGGCAATACGGAGCAGGGGGGTGGCTGGCGGCTGAGTCAGCAGCAGGATTCGAATCCCGTTCCCGCCAACGGTTACATCCACTGGTCGTGGTCACTCTTCGACCAGGGAGATACACCCGTGGATGCGTTCGAGTCTCCGGTCGTGACCCGAGGTGGCGCGCCGCGAACGAACCCCGGTCCAAACGCTGAGGATTGGGAGCCCGGGCAGCGGAATGACCTCGGCGCCACCTTCCCGTCACCGGAGCCGCTGGATCGCCAGGCTCCGCGCGTTGCATTCGCCGGCAACGCCGCAATCTTCCCGCGCAACAAGTTCGACGTGCCGTGGCGTCGCACGAACCGCCTGGTTCGTCCGGGCTGGGTCAAGGGTGCCAGCCGCACGATCCTCGCCGGTGAGTTCCTCGAGCTCAATGGCAGCTGGGACACGCTGGACGATGGCCTGGTCATCAAGAGCCACCGCTCGCTGTCGCCAT